>NZ_JBIVCD010000003.1:0-248201 GCF_044746425.1 Pseudomonas sp. NPDC086112
ACCGTGCTGCAGAAAGTGTTCAAGGACAAGGTTGCCTCGCCAGCCTGGCAGGAAAAGCTGCACCAGATCGTGCCTAGCTATGGCACTCAGCTGAACAGCAGCCCTGAGAAAGTGGCTCAAGAGTGGGCTTACACCTCCAAGGTGCTGGAGCTGACTCCGCCGCCGGCGATTGGTCAGGTGGCGGCTCCGGCTGCTGCTCCGGCTGCTCCTGCCAAGGCGCCGAAGGCTAATGCTGCGACGGATATGGCTTTGTAAGTAGAAGCGTAATCGCAAAGCCCACTGGATCGGTGACGGTCAGTGGGTTTTTTTGTGAGGGGAGTGTTTGCTGCAAAGGGCAGATTCATCTCGTTTCACGTGTCAGCGTTCGGGCCGCAAGCGGCCACTCGAACACATCACCTGATCGGCTGTTTTGTAGGACGAGCGGTCACCGATGTTCCGCTGCCAACATTGACCTGAACTGAGAAATGATCTCTGAAGATAGCCCGGCACCTTCGAACACTGCGCAGGTGAAGCTAACGGGTGCAGGGCCTGGAGCAGTTATGATGCGGTCTGCAACCACAGCCACTGGACTGCTTCGATAAAGCGTGCGCCCCTCATAACCTACGGCATTCTGTTGTAAGAAGTCAGCGCTGTTCGAGGTATGAGGAACCGTGTCGAGAAGCCCGGCCCTCGCAAGTGCCAGCGTTCCCCCACAGATACCGGCAATTGTCGCTCCACTTGAACGACTAGCATGAAGAAAGTCTCGAATATCCGGTGCTTCTGCACGTTCCCAGACCATTCCTCCAATGACGACAACAACGTCCGGTTTCCAGTCCAGACATTGTTGCAAACTGCTATCAACCGTTACGGCCAATCCACCCTGCGAGCGGAACTGCCCCGTAGCAGGAGCGAAAAACCTGACGTCGATCCCGTAAAACGGGGACGCAGTTCCAGCAATCAAAGCATATTCCCAGTCCGCAAAACCGGGTGTCAGTATCAATCCCACACGTGCCATCAGTCAGAATCCTCCATGAATGCCAATTACATATGGCGACAACAAACATACATCAAGGGCTGCTTTGGGTGGTGAATTCAACCGGTCGCAAAGGGCTGCAATCGACCCAAAGTGGAGATCGACCCAGTCTTGAGCCGATCTATCAATGCCGGTTAGAAACGCCAGTCCTCAGCATGCACTACACGACAGAATGGGCCGGCCAGGGTTGCGTTGTGATGAGCGACGATGTTTTCGGCCTTCAACGCAGGAGTGTCGGCGCAGGTATGACCATCGGCGATCAGCACCGCATCGAATCCAAGATCGCGTGCAGCGCGACAGGTACTGTCGACACAATACTGGGTCTTCATTCCGGCAATAACCACGCCCTGAGATCCACAAGCTTTTAACCGATCGGCCAGATCAGTCATGTAGAAAGCGTTGGGTCGGCTTTTTTCGAAGATCACCTCGTCGCCTTGCAGTAACAGTTCCTGCACCAGTTGCGTCAACGGGCTTCCAGGTTCGATAGGCGAGCCAGGCGGACCTACGTGGCGAGCAAGAAAAATAGGCGCGCCTGCCCTGCGGGCTTTGCTCAACAGGCTATTCAAAGTATTCAGCAGCGCTTCGCCATCCCATGGTTTATCCGGGCCATGAAACAATCCAACCTGCATATCGAGAATCAACAGTGCATGCATAGTGCTTTTCCTTGCGTTTGGACCAACGACACAAGGGCAAAAGAAAAGGCCCTATCCATCGCTGGCGGGCCTTTGAAGTTCGTGGGTTATTGGTTCACGACACCTCTCACGACCCGCCTTGGGCGGTCGTGGTAGTGGTGGTCGAGGCAATGCGTAACTGATTCATAAAACCGACAGTATCCGCACGGTGCCTGGTTGGCAAGGGGACATGACCTGCACAACGGCTACTTCTTATATTGATCGTTGGGGGCCGACTCTGGCCGAGGGCAGCCGTTGAGAATCGATTTAATTTGGAGTGATCGCCTGCCGTATCTCGCGCACGTCGCGGGCAGGCGAAGCGCCGAATTGCCGTAGGTATTCGCGGCTAAACTGGGATGCGCTTTCATAGCCGACAGCGAACGCTACGTCAGACGCGCGATGCTCGCCAGCAAGCAACAGCTGGCGAGCTTCCTGCAACCTAAGCTGTTTCTGATACTGGATGGGACTGAGGCCTGTCATCGACAGAAAATGGTGATGCAGGCTTGCCCGGCTCATCCCGCTTGCATCGCACAATGCCTCGATGCGAAGTCTAGTATTGTAGTTGTCCCTGATCCAGGCAACGGCTCGCCGGATGCGACCCAGTGCGCCATCGGGTTGGGCAATCTGACGCAGCAGCCGCCCTTGGGGCCCTGTAGAAGACGATAGAGCAATTCCCGTTCGACCATGGGGCCGAGAACCGGGATATCGGCAGGTGTGTCGAGCAATGACAATAAGCGCTGCAACGTATCGCGAAGCGAAGCGGTCATCGGGTTTAAGCGCTTCGACGTCCTCGTCAACAATGCCGGCAATGGCCTCTTTGCGAACTTTATTGACGCGACCGAAGACCAGTTTGCCTCACTGGTCGCCACGCACCTTCGCGGCCCGATTTTCCTGACTCAGAAGCTGTTACCGCTCGTGGAAGACGGCGGTCGTATCCTGAACGTTTCCTCCGGCTTCGTGCGCTTTACTCTGCCGGGGTACAGCGTTTATGCGGCGCTGAAGGCCGCAGTTGAAGTGCTCACCCGTTACATGGCTGTAGAACTTGGTCCGCGCCAAATTCGGGTGAATGCGATTGCCCCTGGTGCCATCGCAACCGATTTTGGCGGTGGTGTCGTGCGCGATAACCAGGATGTGAACGCCTATGTGGCGCAGGGCACCGCGCTGGGTCGTGTCGGTCTACCGGACGATATAGGCGGTGCGGTTGCCGCGATCCTGTCCGATGACATGGCCTGGGCTAACGGGACGACTTTTGATATCTCGGGCGGGCAGTTGCTGTAGTCACAGCCGCATTCATAATTCAAAGCAGAAGAATCTCCATATCTGATAGCAGCGCAATCGAAGTCTCGGAATCTAAATCAACACCCTCGATTTCCAGGCTTGATCTGCTGTTCATGTGAACCGCTAATGTCGGTGCGCTCGCAGGATCCTGCAACGTTACAACTAGAGGCGCAAGCACCCTAAATCCAATGATCGCTTCTGGCCGATTGTTGCCTGTCGCGAAGGCCCGCAATCGGCCAGAAGCGGTCGGTAATCCAAATAAATAAATCTGCCCCCGTTTTCTTAACCGCATGAGATGAGCGTTGCACCTTTGATTTAAAGATGTATCGAATCGGCGTTGGCAATAAATCAGGACACTTTGAGAGGCAAGCTCTGCAGTCCGGTGCGACTACTTGAAGCCCCGTTGACGAGCAAGAATGGTGAGTGTGCAGCGATTTTCGCCCAAGGGGCCGCCATGCTGATGGTTGTCCGCTCGCACCCTGGCCGTGGGCTAGGAGGCTATTTAGGGCGCTCATGGAATGCAGCAAAAACATCCGCCATAAAATCCATGAAAACGATGGCTCGCTGGGGCAGCAGCCGATTCGCTAAGTATACGATTTGGATCGGGACGGGTGGCGCCACGTATTCGTTAAGCAGCAATTGAAGATTGCCACTTCTCAGCCCTTCCTCATAAAGCCATTGAGGCCCCTGCGCGATTCCCAATCCTGCATTGACGTACTCACGTATCGCCTCAGGCGAGTTGACACGCAGTCGTCCGGAGATCGGGACATCAGTATCCTTAAACCGCCAGTTGGTTCCAGTGGATAGGAGGGTATAAATGAGGCAGTCGTGTTCCTTCAGGTCATCAGGCGAAGAGGGAGAGCCACGTTTCTCTAGGTACGCACGGCTGGCAACGCACACACGCTCGAACCTCGCTAGTGGCCGGGCTCGCATTGCACTGTCCTCCAGGTGCCCAATACGAATCGCGAGTTCTGCCCCCTCGTCGACTAAATTGACGTAGCGATCATTGATTTGAAGATCGAGCGACAGTTCGGGATAGCGCCCTAGAAAGCTCGCGACGTGCGGTACGATGAAGGTGTGAGCCAATGCGGTCGGGCAAGCGACGCGCAGTAACCCAGACGGCGCTACGTTCCCTCTCAGTGAGGACTCTGACTGTTCCACTGAGTCCAGAATACGCCGCGCATCTGCGTAGTACCGTTCACCCTCGGGCGTGAGCATCAGCTTTCGTGTGGATCGGTGAAGCAGCCTGGTTTGCAAATGGTCTTCAAGAGCAGCGACGTAACGACTGACGTTCGGTTGCCCTAGTCCTAGATCACGTCCCGCAGCAGAAAAACTACCTGTCTCGACAGCGCGTACAAAACAGCTCATCAGTAACAACCGGTCCATCACGCCCCTTTTCATGCAGATTTTGCATGAGATCTATTCTATTTACCCATCTTATCAGCGCGCTGGCATGAATACATAGTTGCTCTCAGAAGGTCAGTCGTCCGGCTGGCCGCCCAAAAGAGAGGAAATTTACATGTCCCGTTTACAAGGCAAGCGTACCCTCATCACTGGCGGTACAAGCGGCATCGGTCTGGAGACCGCCAAGCAATTTCTCGCCGAAGGCGCACGCGTGATCGTCACAGGTGTTAATCCTGAGTCCATGGCAAATGCTCAAGCAATTTTAGGTAGCGAAGTCCTGGTGCTGCGAGCCGACTCAGCTAGTGTCGCAGCCCAGAAGGAGCTGGCGCAGGCTGTTCAGTCTCATTACGGGCAGCTCGACGTTGCCTTCCTCAATGCTGGCGTATCCGTCTGGATGCCAATCGAAGACTGGAACGAGGAGATGTTTGATCGCTCCTTCGACATCAATGTCAAAGGCCCTTACTTCCTCCTGCAAGCACTGCTGCCGGCCTTCTCTAATCCTGCATCGGTGGTTCTTAACACCTCGGTAAGTGCGCACCTGGGCGTCGCGGGTTCATCCGTTTATGCGGCAACGAAGGCGGCGTTTCTGAACATGTCGAAAACGCTCTCTAGCGAGCTTCTCCCGCGTGGTGTTCGTGTAAACGCGATCAGCCCTGGCCCGATCGATACTCCGCTGTACGACAAGCTGGGTATCCCCGATGCCTATCGCGAGCAGCTCAACAAAGATATCGCCGCGACTATACCCTTTGGCCGTTTCGGTACGCCTGAAGAAGTAGCTAAGGCGGTTCTGTATCTGGCGTCGGACGAGTCTCGTTGGACGGTCGGAACGGAAATTATTGTTGATGGTGGGCGCTCGCTTTAATGGGCTAGTCACAACTTCACTTCTATACAGCCCGCTTCCCGCTCGGAAGCGGGTGTTGTCGAAATAACAGTGGGTATTCAAATGTCGCAATCACGGCTCACGCTTGTTAGCCACGGGCTTTGTCCGTTTGTTCAGCGAGTAGCAATTTTACTCCTCGAAAAAGAGGCTCCATTTCAACGGGTTGATGTGGATTTGAAGGACAGGCCCAACTGGTTTCTGGTCATGTCGCCAACGGGCAAAGTCCCGCTTCTAATGGTGCAAAAAGGCGATGAGGAAGCGACCGTACTTTTCGAGAGCGTGGCTATCTGTGAATACATCGAACAGGTGTATCCGGAGCCCGCTGTGCACCCGAAAGATGCAATTTCCCGTGCTCAACACCGTGCTTGGATCGAATTCGCCACTGGTATGCTTGCTGATGCATGGGGATATTTGAACGCAACGGATCAGCAGACAGCGCTTGGTAAGTCTTCAGCGCTGAGGGGAAAGCTGGAGAGACTTGGCGGTGAAAAGATGGAGGGGCCGTACTTCGCTGGCGAGACGTTCAGTATGGTGGATATTGCTGTAGCCCCAGTTTTTCGCTACTTCGACATACTGGGATTCGAACCAAGTCATTCATTGTTTGATGGACTTGGTCGCATTGCCGAGTGGCGTCATGCACTGGCCAATCGCGCTAGCGTTCAGGCTGCTGTCGCCGAGGATTATGCAGACCGGTTACGCAAACATCTGCTGGAGGTGAAGGCCATTTTAGTCAGATGAGTCATAAATATCAGTCCAGTGTCTCGTATGGCGGGACTTAGCCTGGTGCGATCGTGGAGCTGGGTCTCCTTTCCTTTGCGAATTTGCAGGAGGCCCGCTTTCCTATTCTTCAGGAAAGTGCCTATACAACGGATAGCGATACTGAGCTTTCGTTGGCGCTCCATGTCCGTATATGGACTCCTCCTCATTGCAAGCCCCGTTGCTTTGGCGTCCGTGCCGACTGCACACGTATATTCGGCCTCTTAATACGGCATCGTTTCGATGCAGGGCCATGATGGGCTATTCGCGCGCCGGCTCCCGATCGCTTTTTCGTGCTTTTCGCACTTGGACATTCGAGGGTTTTGCCGACGCCGGTTCGACCGGTTTGCCATCGTTCAGGTTGCTTCGCAATCGTGGTTAAGAGTTGTTTCTCTCGTAGAACACGCCGGGTAAATAGATCAGGCCGCTGCCTGATTCGGTTGGTAATCAGTACCGTGACGCAGCATCGCCCAAGCCATGCGTGCAGTTTTGTTGGCCAGCGCAATAGCGGCCACATTGGGATGCGATCGCTCGGCTAAACGAACGGCCCACTGGCTGAGCCGATCCTCTTTGGATTTGGCTGTGCGTAGCGCCGAGCGTGCGCCATGCACCATCAATGTTCGTAGATACGTATCACCGCGCTTGCTGATACCGAGCAGTCGATCCTTACCACCAGAACTGTGTTGCCTCGGTGTCAGTCCCAGCGAGGCGGCAAACTGTCGGCCATTGGCAAACTGACGGGCATCACCGAGAGCGACGACGAGCGCTGTGGCGATCATTGGACCAACACCGCGCAGCTGTTGAAGGCGAACGGCGGACGGCTCGTTTGTCGCGATCGCAGTGATCTCGCCGTCGAGCTTGCATACACGCCCATCCAGCGCACGAAGGTCGTCCCACAAACCATCCAGCAGACGACGAAAGCGTGCCGTCAAACCGTTATCCGCATCCTCTAGCCAGCACGGTATTGCACGACGCAGCATCAGCAATTCCTTCGGTGCAACGAGACCGTACTCGGCGACCAGCCCACGGATCTGATTGGCTTTGGCCGTCCGCTGTTCGATTAAGCCGGCCCGGATGCGATGCGTCGCCTGGATATCCTGTTGTTCGATGGTCTTGATGGCGACGAAGCGCATGCTGGGACGGCTCATCGCTTCGCAGATCGCCTCGGCATCGTTCGCGTCGTTCTTGTTGCTCTTGACGTACGGTTTGACGAACTGCGGCGCGACCAGCTTTACCCGAAATCCGTGGGCTTGTAGCTGCCGAGCCCAGTGATGCGCACCGCCACAACTCTCCATCCCGATCTCACAGCCAGGTTCGATCTTTTCCAACACCGTTTGCAGCCAGCGATCACGCGGTAGGCGCTGCCGCCAGACGGGTAGCTCATGACAATCCACGCCGTGGATCTGAAACACGTTCTTGGCCAGGTCGACCCCAATTCGCATAAGCTTCATGTGTGGACTCCTTCTCACCGTTGACTGTGGTTCGCACTTTCAGTCTGGCACTCAAGATGCCGAAGTGAGGAGGAGTCCATCCCATTGCTTTTGGCCGATTTCTGCCCGTAGCGAAGGGCTGCAGTCGGCCACTTAGCGGACGTTCGGCCTACATCCGCTTTTGATGCAAACTTGCCACTCGCTATGAGCTTGTGGCGATGTAAGCATTGTTTCGATTGAGGAGTGGCTTCAACCATTTCTCGTTACTGCTCAAGCATCAAGCTACGCCAAATGATCATCGGCTTTTCTACCGGCGCGACTTCCGGTTGCAACTGCTCCTGTGTGGGCCTGTTGTGCGGGGGTTGCTCCTCTGGTTCAGGCGCTGGAGTCTGATACTCGGCGGCATGCACGTTATCTACTGACATTTTTTTTAGTGCGCTTATTTGATTGTTATGGTGACTTTGCCTTTTGATCTGCCCTGCTCGACGAACCGCAACGCCTCTGCAGTCGATTCAAAAGGGAAGGAACGATCGATGACCGGTTTGATGACGCCAGCCTCGATAAGCGAGGTGATTTTTTGCAGTTGTACCCCGTCGGCACGCATAAACAAAAATGCATAGCTCACCCCGTGCTTGCGGGCTTTTCTGCGAATACCGCTGCTCAGCAGGCGCATGACTTGCCCCAGCACCCAGGACAAGCCTTGCTCTTGGGCAAATTGCGCGGTCGGCGGCCCCGAAAGGGAAATGAGCTGTCCGCCGGGCTTGAGAACCTTGACCGATTTCTCCAGTACATCGGCACCGAGGCTGTTCAACACCACGTCGAAATCGCGCAACTCGTTTGCAAAATCCTGCTGTTTGTAATCGATGACCACATCCGCCCCGAGTGCTTTCACCCATTCGACATTCGCCGTGCTGGTGGTGGTCGCAACGAAGGCGCCGAGGTGTTTGGCGAGCTGGATGGCAAACGTGCCGACACCGCCGGATCCGGCATGAATCAACACCTTCTGGCCTTTTTTCACCTGGGCGGTCTCAACCAGCGCCTGCCAGGCCGTCAAGGCGGCCAAGGGGATGGACGCCGCTTCGGCCATATCGAGATTCGAGGGTTTCAGCGCGAGGGCGTTTTCGTTCACGGCGATCAATTCGGCAAACGTCCCGATCCGTGCCTCGGGAGGGCGTGCATAGACTTCGTCTCCTGGCTTGAATCGCTTCACCGCCGAGCCCGTACGAACGACCACACCTGCCAGGTCATTGCCCAATACCAATGGAAATGTATAGGGCAGGATCAGTTTGAATTCCCCGGTTCTGATCTTCGAGTCCAACGGGTTCACGCTCGTTGCATGCACCTGGATCAGAACGTCATGCACACCGACCGCGGGGTCGGGCACTTCGCCAATCGTTCCGTTCTGCTTGCCGTAGCGGTCGATAAAAAATGCCTTCATGTTGCAGCTGCTCTTGTCGGTGGAATGAGAATGGGGCACGGCCCCGACAACGTTGATGCGATTAGACGTGCAGGCTGTCAGGCGTTGAGGAATGCCAAAGCGTTGGCCACGAAATCGGTATGGTGCTGGAAAATGCTGCCGTGCCCGGCGTCCTGGTAAATGATCAGTTGCGTGTTGGGGATTCGCTTTGCCAGCTCAAGCGAGTTGACAGTGGGCACCATGATGTCGTTGTCCCCGTTGGCTATCAGCGTCGGCATACGCAGGCGACCGAGTTCTTGCGGCGCCTGCTTGCCCCACGCAGTTATGGCTTTCAACTGCCGTAAAAACGCGCGGGGTGTCGGGCCTTTGTCCCGGTCTTGCCGGCGCTCTTTCAATCGTTGCAAATACTCGGACGCGGCGCGTTGTCCGTTGGCCGTGGTGGTAAAGAACAGGTAGAACTTGGGATCTCGTAGCGTCAGCAGCCCCTTGATCATTAACGGCCAGGTCACCGAGCCGACGTTGTCGATGCCTGTGCCGCCAGCCGGTCCGGTTCCGGTGAGGATCAATCTGCGCACTCGTTCGGGTGCTTTCATGGCGATGTCTTGAGCGACGAAGCCGCCGAGTGAAAAGCCGAGCAGGTCAACCTTGTCCAAACCCAACGCACGAATAAAGCCGATGCCATCGTCAGCCATCTCACCGACAGTCAATGGCGCGGCGCCACCCGAGCCACCGATACCGCGGTAATCGGTGGTGATGACACGCCGGTTTTTTGCCAGACCGTCGATGATCCTGGGGTCAAAGTTATCCAACACTGCCCCCCAATGGTTGAACATGACCAGCGGGACCTGCGTCCTGGGTCCCAGATCACGATAGGCGAAAGGTATCCCGCCAACCAGAACCGACTGGTTCGCCGCGTTGATAAATGACGACTGCGAACCCGGGTGATTGCTTGTAGCCATAAGGGTCATGTTTATTCCGTCCGATTGCGGGGGCGAGGCCGACCTGCTCGACATGGCTCAGGCTTGAGTCAAATAGCGTTGCGCCACGGCGGACTGCCTGATCTGCGACAAAAGACCCTGACGCGCGGTTTGCAGGGCATCCCAGCGCTCGCCTTCATGCAGCGGAGGAATGGTCACCGGTTCGCGACGGTCGAAGCCAACCAGTGCGGCGTCGACCAGATCACCCACTTCCATGATTTCGCTCAAGGTGTTGATGTCGATACCGGCGCGATCCCAAATCTCTGTGCGGGTGGCGGCGGGCAGCACGGCTTGCACATAAACACCCTGAGGCGAAAGTTCCAGGCTCAGGCCTTGGGACAGGAACAGCACAAACGCCTTGGTCGCCCCATAGACCGACATACCGAACTCAGGCGCCAGACCCACCACCGAACCGATGTTGATGATCGCGCCTTCACCTGCTTTGGCCAGGCGTGGCGCGATGGCGCTGGCGAGCCGCACCAGCGCGGTGGTGTTGAGGGCCACCAGTTGCGCAACGCTGTCAGTGCTTTGCTCGATGAAGTTGCCGGACTGTGCGGCGCCGGCATTGTTGACGAGGATACCGATGCGCCCGTCATCCCGCAGGCGCGCTTCGACGGTGTGCAGGTCGCTGAGTTGAGTCAGGTCGGCCTGAAGCACTTCAATGGCGACGTTGTGTTCGCCACGCAACTTTGCGGCGAGCGTTTCCAGGCGCGAGTGGTCGCGGGCGACCAACACCAGATCATGCCCGCGTTGGGCGAAACGCTCGGCGTAAACCGCGCCGATGCCGGTGGAAGCGCCTGTGATGAGAACGGTAGGGTGAGTAGTCATGATGTCAGCTCTTTTTTCGGGAACATGAATGGGGATGGATGCACGATCAAATCAGGCCCGATCAGCTTGTGCCTGGTTCGCGGCAGCGCTTGATTCGGCAAGCGTCGGGTAGTCGATGTATCCCGCCGCACCACCGCCGTAGAGCGTGGAGGGGTCGAAGGCGGACAGTGGCGCACCGTTCTTGAGCCGCTCCACCAGATCAGGGTTGCCGATAAAAGGGCGGCCAAAGGCGATCAGGTCGGCCTTGTCATGCGTAAGGCGTGCCGTGGCCAGGTCCAGGTCATAGCCGTTGTTGGCGATGTAGGTGTTCCTGAAGCGCTGGCGCAAGGCGTCGAAATCAAAGGGCGCCACGTCGCGTGGCCCACCGGTCGCGCCTTCGACGACGTGCAGATAAACGATGTCCAGAGCATTGAGTTGGTCGACGATGTAATCGAACTGAGCCTGTGGATCACTGCTCGATACACCATTGGCCGGAGAGACAGGCGAAAGGCGAATGCCCGTGCGATCAGCACCAATCTCGGCGGCCACGGCAGCCGTCACTTCCAGCAGCAGACGCGCACGGTTTGCGATCGAGCCGCCGTAGGCATCAGTACGCAGGTTGGCGCCGTCCTTGATGAACTGATCCAGCAAATAGCCGTTTGCACCGTGGATTTCCACGCCGTCGAAGCCTGCCGCAATGGCGTTTGCCGCCGCTTGGCGGAAATCGTTGACGATGCCCGGCAGTTCGTCAGTCTCCAGCGCTCGCGGCTCGGAAACGTCCTCGAAGCGATTGTTGACGAACACCTTGGTCGCGGGACGAAGCGCGGAAGGGGCTACCGGCGCCGCGCCTTGCTGTTGCAGATCCACGTGGGAAACACGGCCCACATGCCACAGCTGCAGGAAAATTCTCCCGCCCTTGGCGTGCACGGCATCGGTCACCTTGCGCCATCCCTCTATCTGCGACTGCGTGTAAATGCCCGGGGTGTCCTGATAGCCCTGTCCCTGCTGCGAGATCTGCGAGGCTTCGGAAATCAGCAAGCCCGCGCTGGCCCGCTGGCTGTAATAGGCAGCAGCAAATTCACTCGGTACAAAGCCTTTGCCTGCGCGATTGCGCGTCAGTGGCGCGAGAACCACGCGGTTCGACAGCGTCAGGGCGCCAAGCGTGTAAGGGGTAAACAGATTCAGGTCGCTCATGGGTGTGTGTTCCGTGCCCGTTGGTGAATTTCATATGGCTGGCATTTAGGATGATGATCGAAATCTAAACTGTCAATGGTTTTGATTATGGTCAACATCTATGTATCATCAGGTGATGAATTTCCAGCGGTAGCGAGGTATCCAACATGCGAGTGTCCAAGGCCCAGGCCCAGGCAAATCGGGAGCACATCGTCGAAACGGCCTCAGTCGTGTTTCGCGAGCGCGGTTTTGACGGTGTCGGCGTGGCCGACCTGATGGCCGCTGCCGGTTTCACCCATGGCGGTTTCTACAAACATTTCGGTTCGAAGGCCGACTTGATGGCTGAGGCCTCGGCCAACAGTCTTGCGCAGTCACTGGCCAGCGCCGAAGCATTGAGCGTGAAGGATTTCATCGATGTGTATGTGTCCAGGGATCATCGCGACGGGCGCGCCACGGGTTGCACCATGGCGGCGTTGTGCGGTGACGCGGCGCGTCAGTCAGGCGATTTGAAGTCGGCATTCGCTGAAGGCATCGAGCGCACGTTGCAAACGCTCGGCGAAAAATACCCGACCGGGCCGGATGCGGCGCCGGGTGAGGCGAGGGTGAAAATGATCGACCTGCTGGCGCGCGCGGTCGGCGCGATCATGTTATCGCGCGCCTGTCCTGACGACTCGGCGCTGGCCGATGAAATTCTGGCGGTGTGTCACGCGCAAATGACCGCATCATTATCTATTCAATCGTAGCTTCAGTCGTAGAGGGGATAAATGGATGTTGCACAAAGCGCGCTGACTCGCTTCGTCGTTGGACGACACGCACGAATGACCGTTTTGGCCGATTGCAAAATACGCGGGAAAAGTGAAAGAACAGCAATCCGAAATTGGTAGAGATATGCAGGCGAGTTCCCAGCCAATTCTGATTGCTCTTGTCACCGAAGCGCTTAAGGCGACCCTGTCCAAACACTAACGCCGACTAACTACTGTCCTCCAGGCAACCAATGACCGCTGTGTGGTTTCTTGCCGGTCGCGAAGGGCAACAGAATCGACCCAAAGCTGACCCTCAGGATTTTGTACTCTCAAACCCCATCCGCGAATTTGCAAACCACTGACGACATATTGGTAGGTCTGGAGAGTGGCATGACCACCACGCAAAAACTGACTCAAACAACGCTATGTGCAATGTCAGATCGAAGGTTATGGGCTGTCATGAAATGAAAAAACGCTGTCGTCAAATGAAAGGCTGGCGCACGCCACGTCTATAAACTCCTCCTCAAGCTTGCGCAGCAAGCCCAGCTATTTGGCTGTTGGCGCTCACGGACGCGAAACGTCTTTGGAGAAATCTGCGCATTTCCTACGAATGGAGAAAGGACAATGAGCGAGCGGTCGATAACGCAGTTCTTTTCCTCCCTAGGGGCCCCGCTTTGCATGCTGCGGCAGTCTTGGGGGCAGCGCGAGCAGATGGCAAAAATCTCCGTTTTCTGCGTCCTCCCCGTCTAGTGCGCTGTCGGTTGGACGGCACATTGTTACCAAAACAGCAGTAGACTGTTACAGATCATAAGCTGGCTATCTATTAGTGTGCTTGGTATATTTGAAAATTATTCATCAACTTGGAATATGGATAGTTAAGAATTTTAACAAACTAACAATACTATAAGTGCTTAATATCTAACTTACAAATATATTGCTATAAGTCAACAGCCTGACTGCGCAGTTACCCTAATAAAGCTTACGATTAAAAATGCGTTCCTAAATCACATTGCTGAAGACAAAAATAAGTAATAGTTTTTGCGATTTGTTTTTTTGTTATATTAATAAATTGTACAATCAAAAATCATGACAAACTTTGCAAATGTATCACTTCAATGCCCTCAATGCTGGAAGCTCGATATAAATAATCGAATCCTGTTTGACGGTGCTAATCAAATACACTTGACAAATATTGAGAGCATCATTGTAAAGAACATGCTCCTCAAGGAGGAGCGCGTAATCAGTAGGGCAGAGCTAATTAGTAGTATTGGGAGAGAGCCTGGCCTCTATCGTGGCCTGGAGATGAGTTTGAGTAGACTGCAAGTAAAGTTCAAGAAAAGCGCTGGAGGTAGGTATCTCTTTCGCGCAGTCAGAAATCGTGGCTACTGCCTCACTCAAACCATACATATTAATGGGGAACCGTCTCGGGAGTTTACGTGAGGTAAGCGGCAATACACCATGGTCATATGGCTGATGATGACTAACGAACTTATGGATTTAGGGGGGGGCGCAGCGTTTAAGATGAGTGAGTTAACTTTTTACGATGGGCCTTGCGCTTTGATACTGGTGCAGATTTGAAAATGCCATCGCGTAACTTCTGAGTTATGCGACGACTAATTCGGGCGTGAAACTGTCGCACGTACTCAGTTATCTGCGACATGAGATGCACAGATGTGGCATTGAGAAAGAAGGGAGGTAAATCCGATACGCTCGGTTCCCACTCAGGACAAAAATCTGGAGTCGCAGCGAAGCACGCTGACGAGTTTAGCCTGTCACAACTGACCGAAAATGGCCGCTTCTGACCGACTGCTGCCCTTCCTGACAGGCAGAATTCGACCCATATCCGCCACTCAAGGATTTCACCGCCGACTACTCTAAAACCAAGCCAGATTTCAACGGTGCACGGTCAGATATCGAGCGTTACTTCAGCCTCTGGGAAACCGATATGACAAATCCTCAAAATAAAGCCGAACCCGACGAGGATTTAGCTCGGTTGATTATGGGGAGAGGTCCCTACACCTATCTATTGCTGCTCTTGCTAGGGTTGATCCTTCTGTTTCCCTTTCTTGAGGAAGGTATATTTGCTCGTACTTTGCTCGGCATTCTTTTTTCGATCGTGCTGCTCGTGGGGGCTTTCGCCACCAGGCAGACTCGGTGGGGGTTCATTCTCAAACTGGGCCTGGCGTTGCTTGGGGTTGGCCTTCAATGGACGGCGTTATGGACTGAGAGTATCGCGATTCTTAGCCTTGCCGGGATAGCGTATACGGCGTCTCTTGCCGTCTCGTTTAGCGGAGTGCTTCTCTACATTCTCAAGCGCGGGCCAATTACAGCCGGCAAGCTGCATGGTGCGCTGGCGGGTTACATCATGCTGGCTTTCGTTTGGTCCTTCGTTTATGCCCTGGTGGAGATATCCAGCGCTGGTTCATTCGGGCCTGGCCAACTCGACTTCGCACAGCCTGGTACGTTCTTCAAATTAATCTATTTCAGCCTCACGACGCTCACAACCACCGGTTACGGAGATATTCTCCCGTTGACCAATCACGCCCGCTCACTGGTAATGGTCGAAGAGTTTTCAGGCGTCTTTTACGTTGGTGTTGTAATCGCTCGTTTTGCCGGTCTTTATCCATCGAATCAGGCTAAGTGACGGACGACCGACTGCTGATGGCCTATGCCATTGAAGAAGTCCGCCTCGGTTTTCATTGAAGCTGCATGGCGGACGGAGCATTCCATCCGCCATGCAAACCCTTGTTTCAGAGGCTGAGGAAGCCGCTGTAGAGGCCGTAACCCGCGATCAGCGCACCTATCATCACGGCAACGAAAATGACCTTTTCAATGGAGGTGAACACCGGTTGGCCCAGTTCGCGCTTGGCCTTGGCGAACAGGATTGCGCCGGGAGCATAAAGCAGTGCAGACAGCAGCAGGTACTGCGCCCCGGCTGCGTACACCAGCCATACGGCATAGAGCACAGCGATCACCCCGACTATCAGGTCCTTGGTCCGCTCGCCTTGAGCCTCCTCATAGGTTTCGTTACGCCAGGCCAATAGTAAAGCGTAGGCGGCGGACCAGAAGTACGGCACCAGGATCATCGAGGTTGCCAGGTACAACAGGCTTAAATAGGTGGAACTGTTGAACAACGTGATAATCAGGAACAGCTGGATAAGCCCGTTGGATAGCCATAGCGCATTGGCGGGGACCTGATTAGCGTTCTCCTTGCGCAAGAACTCCGGCATGGTGTGGTCGCGGGCACTGGCAAAGAGGATTTCCGCGCAGAGGAGTGTCCAGGACAACAGCGCACCGACCAGCGAGACGATCAGCCCTGCGCTGATCAGTACTGCCCCCCAGTGACCCACCACATGTTCCAGTACGCCCGCCATGGAAGGGTTTTTCAGGCCGGCCAGTTGTGCCTGGGCCATGATCCCCTGAGAAAACACGTTAACCAGAACCAGTAAAAGCAGCACCCCGACGAAGCCAACCACAGTCGCCTTGCCGACGTCGCTGCGCTTTTCAGCACGGGCGGAAAAGATGCTGGCCCCTTCAATGCCAATAAACACCCAGACGGTGACCAGCATCATGTTGCGAACCTGATTCATCACCGTGCCCAGGTCACTGTTGCCAGCGCCCCAGAAGTCGCTGGTAAAAACATCCATCTTGAAGGCCACGCCGGCAATGACAATGAACAGCGCCAGCGGGACCATCTTGGCGATGGTTGTGATCACGTTGATGAAGGCGGCTTCCTTGATTCCGCGCAGAACCAGAAAATGCAGGAGCCAGAGCAGCACGGAGGCGCAAATGATTGCCGGTAGCGTGTTGCCTTCTCCGAACATAGGGAAGAAGAACCCGAGGGTACTGAACAGCAACACCATGTAGCTGACGTTGCCGATCCAGGCACTGATCCAGTAACCCCAAGCCGAAGAGAAACCCATGTAGTCGCCAAAACCGGCCTTGGCATAGGCGTAAACCCCGCCATCGAGCTTGGGCTTGCGGTTGGCCAGTGTCTGGAAGACGAATGCCAGCATCAGCATGCCGACGCCAGTGATCAGCCAGCCAATCAGCGTGGCGCCAGCACTGGCACTTTTAGCGATGTTCTGCGGTAGCGAAAAAATCCCGCCGCCCACCATGGAGCCGACGACCAGAGCGATCAAGGCTCCGAACTTCAACTTATCGCTGGAGGCAGAGATCTGGGTATCTTTGTGAGGCAGGGCATCTTTGTCGATGTTGCTGACGGAGTCGACCATCTGAATCTCCTTACCGAAACGGAATCGTTCAAGAGGTGACGGGCTAACAAGAGATGGTCGCTAATGCACTGCATGACCCCTTCGAGTGACGCATGCCACCGAACAGACTGCTTTTTCGCTGCGGCAATGGGGTTGATGTCACTGCCCCCCGCAGCTGGGCACAAACAACTAAAACGCATTTAAGTCGCAGTTTCGTACCAGCCAAAACTGGCTTCTGCTGCTTTGAACCTGGCTCGATCGTTAGATCCACCTGGCTCTCCCGAAAGAGGGGATGCAAGATTCAAGCAACTTCAGTGTAGCTTCCATTCGTATATTGCAATCTGCGAACCTGCGCATTCCTTGGAGCAGTTGGCGAAGCCAGCTACAGATCGGGCCGCAGTCACTCAGGCAACCCAGCCAGCCGCAACCCATCAGCAAACCGTGCAAAATCCTCAGGACGCTGGATTGGCAGCCAGTCCTTCAGGTTAGAGACGCGCAAGGACGGATCCAGCTCGTGCAAACGCTGCATCGCCTGCTTCGCTTTGTCCTTGCGTCCGCTGAGCGCATGACTGGCCGCCATCAGGGCAACCGACACCAGGAGGCAGGGCAGGTTACCCAGCGCCTTTTCCGCCCAGGCAGAAGCGGGATCGAAGCGCCCGGCGAAGAAGTGTGCGAGTGCCATTCCAACCTGCATCCTGAACATTTCCGGATCCAGCGGACTCAAGCGAACGGCATGGGTTAAATCCGCAATGGCGGCGTCTGTTTCACCGCGCAGCGCGCGCAGGATTCCGCCCAGGTACCAGGCGGGGGCGAGGTTGGGGTTGAGCAGGCGTGCCCTGTCGAGCAGGGCAATGCCGCCATCGATATCGCCGGCGAGATGGCCAAGTGCATGTCCGCCTCGCGTCAGCGCCACCGCATCGTCCCGGCCAAGCTCCACCGCCAAACGCGCAAGTCGTGCGCCCTCGGCGATCTCTTGAGTCCGATCGGTCATCCAGCCATTCAACTTGCGCCAGAAGTGGCACCAGGCTGCCATGCCATAGGCCGAGGCAAATTCCGGATCGAGCTCGATGGCCTTGTAGAACAACGGCAGCGCTTGCTCGATGGCTTCGCGGGTGCCGTTGTGCAGTTTCGGCATTCCGCGCAGGTAATAGTCGTAGGCGTCCAGGCTTTCCGTCGGTTTGCGCTTGGCGCGCTCGATTTCCGCCCGTTCCAACTGCGGTGCTATGGCGCCGACGACGCTTTCGGCGATTTGATCCTGCAGCTCGAAAATGTCGTGGAGCATGCCTTCGAAGCGCTCCGCCCAGATATGCGTCCCATTTGTTGCGTCGATGAGTTGCCCGGTGATGCGTACCTTGTTCCCGGACTTGCGCACGCTACCTTCCAGCACGTAGCGCACGCCGAGCGTCTGGCCGACGCCCTGGACGTCCACGGCCCGACCCTTGTAGGTGAAGCTTGAATTGTGTGCGATGACGAACAGCCAGCGGATACGCGACAGGGCGGTGATGATGTCCTCCACCATGCCGTCGGCGAAATATTCCTGCTCCGGATCGCCGCTCAGGTTGTGGAAGGGCAGGACAGTAATGGAGGGTTTGTCCGGCAGGACGAGGGTGGGCGCAGGCGTTTGTTTCAGGTCCACGGGCGTGGGGTCTTCGATGTCAGGCTGTGGCGTTTCCCCGACCTCATCCACCTTGATCTCGCCGACGAAGCGGTATCCCTTGCGGGCGACCGTGCGCACCAGTCGCTGCTCTTCGCCGGTATCGCCGATGGCCTTGCGCACCGCATTGATGTGGCTGGTGATGGTTGACTCAGAGACGATCCGACCGCTCCACACGGCCTTGAGCAGGTCGTCCTTGCTCATGACGCGATCGCGGTTGCTGACGAGCTGCAGCAATAGATCGAAGACCTGCGGCCCGACAGCCACGACTTGCCCGCGCAAGGTCAGTTCCCGGCGCAGCTGATCGAGCACGTAGTCTTCAAACACGAATTGCAAGGTGAGGATCCCCTGATCGAGCGCCCCCGACTCCGTGTCTGAGCTGGCGGTTGGTAAGAGGTATCGATAATACGGCAGCGCCTGACCCGCTGCACCGTCTGCGGCAAGGGAGACCCGTCGAATAACTGTTTTTCTGGACGAAAAATCAAGCTTCCTTGAAGGCAAACTCAAGGCCGGTACAAGGACGTCCCTGACGCGCGCTGGCACTCTCGATCTACATCGACAGCAATGGTTGCCGTCGAGAAGCGGAGAGAAACCATGAAGATCGTCGTCATTGGAGGCACCGGCCTCATCGGATCGAAACTTGTGCAGAACCTCCGCGAGCGCGGCCATGACGTGCTCGCAGCCGCCCCCAGCACGGGCGTGAACAGCATCACCCGCGAGGGCCTGGCCCAGGCGATGGATGGCGCCGATATTGTCGTCGACGTGGCGAACGCGCCTTCGTGGGAAGACCAGGCCGTTCTCGAGTTCTTCGAAACGTCGAGCCGTAACCTGCTGGCTGCCGAGGCGGCCGCTGGCGTTCGCCATCACGTGGCCCTGTCGATCGTCGGCAGTGAACGGCTTCCCGAGAATGGCTATTTCCGGGCCAAGGTTGCGCAGGAAAACCTGATCAAGGCGTCCGGTATTCCTTACACCATCCTGCGTGCCACACAGTTCTTCGAGTTTGTCGGCGGCATTGCGCAGGCGGCCACCGTCGGCGAGGAGATTTGCCTGTCGCCGGCGCTGATCCAGCCGATGGCGTCCGACGACGTGGTGGCGGCGCTCACCGAGGTCACGCTGGCAACGCCGGTCAATGGCACGGTCGAAGTCGCCGGTCCCGAGGCCATGCCGCTCGACGAACTGGTCAGGCGCTTCCTGCGGGCCACTCAGGACACGCGCAAGGTCGTGCCGGATGTGCATGCGCGCTACTTCGGTTCGGTGCTCGACGATCAATCGCTGACGCCCGGCAAGAACCCGCGCCTGGGCGCGATGCGCTTCGAGGACTGGCTCGGTCAGTCGACGGCCCAAGCGGCGCGCTGAGGCTACCCAAGACACATCAGGAAAGCGGCGACCCGGTATCGGGCCGCGCGCTCACACCACCGACTCACCAAGGAGTATCGCCATGGTTACCCGATATCTATTGGCCGCTGCCTTCGCGGCACTGTCGATCAGCGCAGCGTCCGCCGCCGAGCCGCCCGCCGGCAAGGTGACGGTCGTATTCGACCGCCCCATTCCGAACCTCCCTGGCAAGAGCATGAAGGGCGTGCTGGTCGAGTACGGGCCGGGCGCCGCGTCGCCGTCCCACACCCATCCGAAAACGGCTTTCATCTATGCAACGGTCCTGGAGGGCTCGTTTCGCATCAAAGTCAAAGGCGAGCCGGAAAAGATCTACAACGTCGGCGAAAACTTCGTAGAGGAGCCAGGCTCCGTGCACGAAGTCAGCGCGAACGCCAGCGACACGAAACCTGCACGCCTGCTGGCCGTGTTCGTCCTCGACAGCAACGAAAAGGTGCTCATCACACCCATCAGAAAGTGAGCCGACAACGCGCTCATCGACGCTCGACAGCCGGGCGGCAGGTCACTGCCGTCCTGCGGTTGTTGCAGGTCCTTGGCATTGAACAGGAAATGAGAGCATGAACTCGCTTCAGGACAAGGCCGCCATTGCCACCGGCGCAAGCGTCGAGATCCCTGTCGTGGTGGCGCGGCAAAGCAAGAAAAAGATGATCGGCATCCTGCTGTGCATCGGCGCCGTGGTGGTTGTGGCCGGCGGATGGGCCATGGCGTTTTCGGGCGGTTCGACCTCCACCGATAACGCTTATGTGCGCGGCGACCTCACCTCGCTCGCGGCCAAGGTTGCCGGCTATGTCACGGCAGTCGAGGTCGAGGACAACCAGACCGTCCGGGCGGGTGACGTCCTGTTCCGGATTGACGATCGGGACTATCGCGCACGGCTTGCGCAGGCCGTTGCCAATGTCAGCGCTGCCGAGGCTCGCCTGACCCATGTCGATGCCGAAACCCAGCTTCAGCGTGCCCTGATTCGACAGGCCGAAGCCCAGCGACGCTCGGCCTCCGCCGAGATGAATCTGGCAACCAAGACCCATGATCGCAGCCGCAAACTTATCGTCAGCAACGCGGTCAGCCAGGCCCTCGTCGATGAAACCGGCACGGCACAATCCAGAGCCGAGGCGACGGTCTCGGCAGCGTCGGCAACGGTAGAAGCTCAACAGCAACGCATCGCCGTCCTTGTGGCCCAGCGAGAAACTGCCGTTGCTGCCGTGGCGCAGGCACAGGCCGCGCGCGATCTGGCCCAGATCGATCTCGACAGCACCGTGGTCCACGCACCTGTTGATGGCGTTATCGGTAACCGTCAGGTCCGGGTCGGCCGATTCGTTACGCCGGGTGTTTCGTTGCTCGATATAGTGCCGGTCAATGATGTGTGGGTCGTGGCGAACTTCAAGGAAACCCAGCTCGAACATATCCGCCCCGGTCAGCGCGTGCGCATCACGGTGGACGGCTATCCCGACGGGGCACTGGAAGGCGTGGTCGACAGCTTTGCACCGGGTAGCGGGTCCGCGTTCAGCTTGCTCCCCACAGACAACGCAACAGGAAACTTTGTGCGTGTCGTGCAGCGGGTTCCGGTAAAAATCCGGCTTGCCCACAACCCGTTGCCGGGCCGCATCGTCCCTGGCCTGTCCGCGCGTGTCGAGGTTGCGCAAGGGGGCGGCTCATGAACACGGTTGCCTGCGCCACGCGGAGCAACACCAGTGCTACGACCGGTGTCCTGCTCATGGCGGGCATCGTGCTCGCCACGCTGACGGAAGCGATCGCCAGCACCGTTTTGTCGCTCGGACGCAGCGACATCATCGGCGACACTTATGCAACGCCTGATGAATTTGCCTGGTTGGATATCGGCTACATCGCGCTCAAGCTGATCGGGTTCATGACCGCCCCTTGGCTGATGAACCGTTTCGCTGCGCGTCATGTGATCATCGGCTCAACCCTGGTCATGGGCCTGGCGTGTGGCGTTGCCGCCATCACCGCTCGGCTGGATCTGCTGGTTGCACTTCGGGTGATTCAGGGCTTCGCCGGCGGCACCCTGCTGGTCGCGGGCCAGGCGATCATATTTCGCGCTTATCCGCGGTCCCGTCAGCCCATCCTCCAGGCCCTGTTTGCCATGGGCTCCGTTGTCGCGCCCGCGACGCTTGCCCCGGCGCTTCAAGGGTGGTTGATCGATAGCCAATCCTGGACATGGATCTTCTTCAGCGTGGTCCCGATTGCCTTGGTGGCTAGCGGGCTTGTGCTGATCGCAGACGGCCCAATGCCCGCCAAGATCCGGCAGCGTCCGTTTGACTGGATCGGCTTCTCGCTGATCTCTACCACCCTGTTGTGTTTCACCTATGTTCTCAGCCAGGGCAGCCGATGGGACTGGTTCGAGGAGCCTCGCATCCTGTGGCTAACCGTAATTGGCGCAGCGGCTCTGCTGGCATTTCTCGGCCAACAAGTGTTGGCCAAAGGGCAGGGCCTGCTCGACTTCACCCTGTTCAAAACGAGCGATTTTTCCTTCGCTTTTATCGTCAGTTTTGTCGCCGGCGCCGCCTTGTTCGGCAGCGCGTACCTGATTCCGGCGTTCGCCCTGTCGGTCCTCGGATTCACGCCTACCGATGCCGGTCAGCTGCTGTTGCCCAGTGGCGCGTTTTTTGTCGGCGCGCTTCTCATATCTGCTTATCTCATGCAGGCCCACCGCGTTGCGCCGTTCGCCACCGTGCCCTTTGGAATCCTGATGATTATGGTGGCGATGTGGATGCTGTCCGGTTCGACCAGCGAAAGCGGCGCGGACGACATGATGGCAGCCATCCTGTTACGCGGGTTGGGGCTTGGCTTCCTGTTTCTATCGATCACGCTGATCGCTTTCAGCCACCTCAACAGCCGAAACCTCGCTGGCGGAATAGGCCTTTTCAATACGGGGCGCCAGTTGGGTGGCCTTATCGGGGTCGCAGGGCTCCAGACACTGATCGACCATAACGTCGTCACCAATGCCGTGGTCCTTGGTGCCAACGTCACCCCAGGCGGGGCCGCGGTCATCGAGCGGATGACGACCACGACAGCCATGCTGAGCGCGAAAGGAATGGATGCAGTGGCCGCTGGCCGGGCAGCGACGAGCCTTCTGGGCCGGTTAGTGACAAGTCAGTCCACGGTGATTGCCTTCGACACAGCGTTCGTCGCCGTGGCCCTGCTTTTTGTAATCGCCGCCCCCATTCTGGTCGGCATCAAGATCGGATTCGCACGATACGAGAAAGTGCGCGCTTCACGAGCAGTTGCGTGAGACAGCCCACCTGCCAGCGATGGCGAGGGAGGAGAGCACTCGGACCACCCCGGGTGTCAGGCGGCGCCAGGAACATTTGTTCCCATGCCCGACGGCAGGAACGGTCGAATTTCGTCGATTTCCGCGGCGCTAAGGCGCAACGCCGAGGCTGCAATCAGCCCGTCTACTTGTGCTGGACGGCGGGCTCCGACAATGGCGCCCGTCACTACCGGTTGGCGAAGTACCCAGGCGATAGCGACCGCTGCAGCACTCACCCCGTGCCTTTCTCCAATGCGTGCCATGACGTCAACCAATGTCAGGTTCGCACTCAAACGGGGCTCCTGGAAATCAGCACTTCGGGCCTTGCGCCAATCGTCTTCGGGCAGTTGTGAGATGCGTTCGCGCGTCATGCTGCCGGACAGTAGCCCCGATTGAAGTGTGGAATAGGCAAGGACACCCAACCCGGCTTGCTCACAGAATGGCAGGACGTCTTTCTCGATGTCCCGCATCAAGGCGGAGTACGGCGGCTGGAGGGAAACGATCTCTGTCACCGCCTGCGCCCGCTTGAGTTGAGCGACATCGAAATTCGATACGCCGATAGCGCGAATTTTTCCTTGATCGCGCGCGGCTACCAAAGCCGAAAGCGCCATTTCAATACCTTCACTGCTTGCGTCGGCAGGAAAGGCAGGCCAGTGGATCTGATACAGATCGATAGTCTCGACTTGGAGCCTGCGCAAGCTTGCGTCGATCTCGGCGAGCAAGGATTGGGGGACCAGGGAGTGCGAAATCTGCTTCGTGACCGGGTCCCAGACCAGGCTGCCTTTGGTGAACACCAAAGGACGCCGCGAGACCGGCACCCGACGCAGCAATTGCCCCACCAATTGCTCCGCATGGCCCAAGCCATAAACCGCAGCGGTATCAATCCAGTTCACGCCGCGTTCGACGGCATATTCAAGTGCGCCCAGGCTGTCCTTGTCATCCTGCGCTCCCCAACTGTATTCCCAACCTGTACCAGCGATTGCCCACGTCCCCAGGCCAATAGGCGAAATCAGAAAATCCGATGATCCAAGACGATTCTTTTGCATTGCGACCTCTCCACAAATGATGTGAGAAGTATCTGGGAGAGATCTGATGGCGATAAGATGGGTAATCGTATTTGAACTGCTGAACGAAATTCATGAGTAATCACCCCGATCTCTCTGAGCTCGATGCCTTTGCCGCCGTCGCTCGCCATCGCAGCTTTCGCAAGGCCGCCGACGAGCGTGGCGTTTCGGCTTCCGCGTTGAGTCACGCGATGCGAGCGTTGGAGGCACGCCTGGGCATCAGGCTGTTGAACCGAACCACTCGTAGCGTGACCCCGACCGAGGCCGGCCAACAGCTATTGGCGACGCTGGTCCCGACCCTGCACCAGGTTGCCGATGTGTTGGCGCAATTGACCTCGATGCAGGAAGTTCCCGCAGGCAAACTCCGCCTCAACGTGGCGCGCCCGGCGGCTCGTATCGTGTTTGCGAAAGTGCTCGCGCCCTTCGTGGCCAGGTATCCACGTATTCAGTTGGACCTGATCACCGACGATGGATTGACTGATATCGTGAACGGCGGATTTGACGCTGGAGTCCGCTTTGGTGAAAGCCTGGCCGGCGACATGATCGCAGTCCCTGTCGGCGCCCCTCAATCGTTCGTGACCGTTGCTTCGGATGCCTATCTGGCCGCAAAGGGGATCGCGCACGCCCCCCGCGACTTGCTCGAGCATTCGTGCATTGCCAGGCGTTTTCCCAGTGGCAAATTTTACGCCTGGGAGTATCAAGCAGACGGTCAACCGATACGGTTGTCCGTCACAGGCCCGCTCATTCTGGAAGACGATGCGCTGATGATCCAGGCGGCGAAAGATGGCGCTGGTATTGCCTATGTCTACGAGGAGCTGGCGCGCGACGAAATCAGCAACGGACATCTCAGAGAAATACTCCAGGAATGGAAAGCACCGCCAAGCCGATTCTTTCTTTATTACCCCAGCCGGCGCTATGTGCCACCGGCATTGAACGCGCTCATAGAATTCATCAGAGCGGGTGACTTGCGAACCTGATTCAGAACCATCGCGACCGGCAGTCTCGATGACTGCTCCGGGTTGAATCCACAGTCGAAAGCAGCCCTTCGGGTCGAACAGCAATCGGCCAGACGCAGCCACCCAGTAAGTCCGCCTGGCGGATGGGTTCAGCGGCATGCCTGCCCGCGACCAACTACACTTTCTCCAGCCAATCCGGGCAACCGTCCGGGGCATACTCCAGGAGGAATCATGACACGGAAAAATGTCTCCAGCCCCGAACCAACGGGTACGAAACCCAATGCGCTATTGAGCCCGCCTGACATAAATGCTCTCGCAGAGATATCCATCACCGATCCTGGCAAAACGCACCCAGCGTGGATCAAGGAGCAGTTTCCTGAGTACGTGGACCCGCATGCCGGACATGAAACCAGGACGGTTCGCGAGATTAACCACAAAGGGCATGTTGTCCGGATCGTGACCACCTACCAGGTGGAGGTTGATGGGGCTCCGGTCCAGGCGCATCTGTTTGTGGACGATGCGGGCCAAGTCCATACGCACGCCACCCCATTCGTCACTTACGGATCGGCTCTCGACTTGATGACCGCGGTGATCGATGCCTATCCGGAATCCTTCGCCAAGGGCGATGGCGATGGGGGAGAGCACCCGGACCACCATGCCCACGGAGCACATCATGATCAGGTCTAATGCTGTCAATGATCTCCCGGCGCTTAAGAAATACGTCGAAGGGGTAAAGCGACTCAAGGATCCCGCGCAGAATCCGTGGCCCGGGCAGGCCAATCTCTCGATTTATGATTCGTTCGTGGCCTGGCATCACCGGGCCATGATGATTTCAACGCCTGCGGGACAGATGGCCAGGAACGCTGCGCATGGCGGGCCATCATTCTTGCCGTGGCACCGCTACTTTCTCGTGCGCCTGGAAACCTTGCTTCGCAAGGCGATAAACGACCCGCACTTTCGAGTCCCGTACTGGGATTGGAACACTGACGCGGAACTCCAGGACCCGAGGACTTCACTCATCTGGTCGGATGAGTACCTTGGGCAGTTCGTGAATGGGCAGTGGCGGGTGCGATTGACAGGTAATGGCCGCACCATGGACCTCGACGGGGTAAATCGCCCCCTGGTGCGTTATCTGGGAAGAGGTGGGTCACTGCCCTGCCGAGCCAATGTGCGCAAGGTCATCCATGAAAACCCGGTGTATGACAAAGCGCCCTACAACGCGGCGCAGTCCACCGGTGGTGCGCGCAACAGTATCGAGGGATGGGCGGGCGAAGAACGCATTCATAACAACGTTCATGTGTGGGTCGGTGGAGACATGGGATTGTCGTCCTCGCCGAACGATCCAGTGTTCTTTCTGCATCATTGCAATGTCGACCGGCTCTGGGCGGCATGGCAAGCGAAGCATCCCGCCGCCGCATATGTACCTGCGGGAAATGCCCCGGATACGCTCAAATTCCATCGGATTGATGACCCGATGTACAGCCCTTTCCCGGAAAAGGTGACGCCTCGAGATGTCCTGAATTACAGCCAGTATTACAAGTACGACACCTTGGGCGATTTGCTTTAGACAGCATCAAACGGAGGCGCCTGCAGTGATACTGAACGCCTGCTCTTCCAGACTGGTTTGTATCAACGCAGCCAGTTGTCGGGTGGCAGGCGCCAGGTGTTCTGCTCCACGATAAAGCACATAGCCGAGGGTCGGCAGCGTGGGTAGGCCGGCAATGACGGCGAGATGTCCTGGCAGTCCAATGCGGGTTCGCAACGTGAGGCCCAAACCGGCAGCAACGGCCGCCCAGATTCCACCCACGCTGGGGCTGGTCAGCGCGATTCGCCAGGGAATCCGCGCCTCATCCAATGCCTGGGTTGCCGCGCTACGCAACACGCAAGGGGCGTCGAACATGATCAATGGCAGGGGAGAATCTACAGAGCAGTTGAGCGGTTGCGTATCACGAGATCCGATCCAGTACATCTGTGTTTCACCCAGGCGTGTGGCATAGGGGGACATGTGCCCTGTGTCCCAAGACAGGGCCAGGTCCAGGCCACCGCCGTCGATCAATGCAAGCAGTTCGGTATTACGCGCGATCCTGACTTCGAGGCTCACCCTCGGGTACATCTTGACGTAGCGTCGCAGGATGTCGCTGAGAAAGTGTTCGCCAAAGTCTTCCTGAAGCCCCAGGCGTACCGTTGCGGCGGTCTGGCTTTCGTGCAGCGTCTGGAAAATGCTGTCGTTCAGTTCAAGCAGTCGGCGGGCATGGCTGAGCAGGGATTCACCCACCGGCGTCAACACCAGCCCTCGACCGGATTTGGACAGCACTGGCGTGCCTATCTGTTCCTCAAGCTTCTTGAGTTGTGCGCTCACGGCAGACGTCGAGCGATTGAGCCGATCCGCCGCTTTGGCAAAACTGTTGAATTCCACACCGGTTACGAAAGTACGCAGCACATCAAGATCGAAGGTTGGACGGCGCATCGAATCATCCACTAATTCAGGACTATGGCCGCTATTAAATCGGATATTCGGAATTATCGCGACTTGATAGTTTTCTCCTGTCAGTGGGTTTTTCAGGAGTAGACCGTTATGCCATTTGCACGTATTTCATTGCACCGGGGAAAGTCGGCCGAGTATTTACAAGCCCTCTCACAGGGGCTGCACGACGCATTGGTAGAAAGCTTCGAAGTGCCCATGGCCGACCGGTTCCAGGTCATTCACCAGCATGAAGTGGGCGAACTGATATTTGATCCCGGCTACCTGGGCGGTCCGCGCAGCCATGACTTTGTGCTGATCGCGATTACTGCCGGCCGCCCTCGGGACATCGAGACGAAACAGCGTTTCTATCGCAACCTGGTCGAGAGACTGAGTCGAGCACCGGGCATCGACTCTGAAGACGTCATGGTGGTGATTACCACTACCGCGGCAGATGAATGGTCGTTTGGTGGCGGGCGGGGTAATGATGGCGTACCTCAGGGGTGCATGCGGTCGGCGTAGGAGTTGACTTGAGGGCAGGATAGATAAAGCAAAAGACAGGCTCGAAATAATCTGGCCGCCACCTTATTTCCTGTCACGCCATCGACTTCGGGCATGGAGGTAGGCCGTCAAATCGCTGTAGCCCAATTGAGCTGCAATCTCTGTTAACGACTCGCCTTGCAACTCAAGATGCAGGTCCAGTTCTGCACGAACCTGATCGAGTAATTGCCTGAAGGTCGTGCCTTGTTCTTCCAGGCGTCTGCGTAATGTCCTGGGCGTCTGGTGCAGCGTCTTTGCCAGATTGTCCAGATTTGGCGTTTCACCTCTGGCCAGAGAGCGTCGCGCACCTTCGGCAACTTTGGCTGACCAACCGCTGAAATTGCGATGCGCGGCAATCCGTCGATCCAGCTCCTGAGTCAATAACTCCAACATCCCGTGATGACGGGTCTGCATCGGTAGACTCAAGCTTTGCGCATGGAAATAGAAGCGGTTAACCGGGCAGTCAAACTCGATACGGTCTCCAAACCACTGGGTGTATTGCTTGTAGTACGACGGACGCGAATGCATGAATTTTGCCAGAATCGGCTGCACATCCTGCCCCGTTCCACGTCGCAATTGCGCGATGGACATCACGCCATAGTGTTCGATGACATACCGCGCCAACTCGCCTGGTGCATCGACGCACAACTCGATTCCGACGCCGTTTTCGTCATTTACCAACTTCACATTGTCGGTGTCCGATGCAAGCGGTGCGTACCGGGCCCAAAGGTGCATGGACGACAAAACGTCGGGGCTATACAGGCAAAGATAAGCCAGGACGTGCCAGTCCTGAGGCGTGAACAGCTCGAACAGTTTTAACCCGATCGCCGGATCAATGCGCGCCGCCTCGCGCCAAAGCTGATCCAGTTCGATCAGGCTGTAATCCGTGCTTTTTCGGGAAACCTGGCTGTCAAGGAAGCGCTCCAGCACTTGGCCCAGCCTGCCTCGATGAAAGCGCTGGGGCGGGCGATTGGCCGGTTCTAGCTCAATTCTGTCCATTTCGCGCATTGGGAGGGCTGACTCCTGGGTTTCTAATCACATGGCATTGCCCGCAAGGGCCTGAATCGAGAGTGCCATGAATATAACAATGCTCGCCAATAACCCTGCTGTAACAGTGGCCGGGATTTTCCTTGCCTTCATTTTGCTGGAACTGGCCTGTTCCTCGTTTCGTCAGTCGTCAGGCGGCAAACGTGACGTACTCATTGAAGTCGTCGGCTCCGGCATCCTGGTGGCGATCACGTTCCCTTTAGTCATGTGGCTAAGCGGCAAAATATCAAGTCAGGTTGTACCGGAGATGAAGGACGCATTGGCTGGAATCCCGTGGATTGCAGGATTTGTCTTGTTTTTACTGTTCGATGACATGACCCAATACTGGTGGCATCGCCTGACTCACCGGGTTCCCGCACTTTATGCATTGCACCGTGCGCATCATTCCGCACCCTATATGAGTGTGCGCATCGTCTATCGCAACAACAGTTTCTACTATCTTCTGATGCCCGGCATCTGGTTATCCGGGGTGTTGATCTACCTTGGACTTGCACCGGTTTATTATGGTTATCTGATTCTGAAAATGACCGTGATCTTCGCTGCACACAGCAGCGTTGCGTGGGACGACAAACTATATCGCATCCGCGCATTACGCCCGGTTGTCTGGGTTTTGGAACGAACCTTCTCCACACCCTCCAATCACTCTGCGCATCACGGTTTGACGGCCGAGGACGGCGTTACCCATTACAAAGGCAATTTTGGCAACCTGTTGTTTTTTTGGGACGTGCTGTTCGGAACCGCAAAAATTACCCGTCGACGTCCGCCAGCCTACGGCATCGAACACGTGTCACCGATAAGCTGGAAAGAAGAATTGTTCTGGCCCATCGTGCGTTCCCGCCGTACCGCTCCCAAGGTAAACGCTAACCGGAAAGTGGCGCGATGAGTCAGTCAAGGTCGGGGCTGATACGGTTTTTCCTTCGCCATCTGCATCTGTAATGAGATCAGCCTGCGGCTCACAATGACAGCACGGTCAGCAGCGGCGGTAGCCGCTGCACCGCAAACTCATAACGTAGGAGGCCCAATGGGCAAGATGGCATTTTTCCTGGGTGGATTTCTGGTGTTGACCATTTTGATTGGTGCGCTTGCCACGATCTCTCCGGTGTAGGTGAGAGGGCGGCTCTCGCCTTGAGATCCCGGGCGTTCATATCTGTTCCAGCAACCAGGTACGGAACGCGATGAGTGACGGCAGCATTTCGTTGCGCGGCGGGTAGGTCAGGTAGTAACTGCGCTGACTGGCGAAGGGCAGGTCCAGGCCGATCAGCTCTGAATTGGCCAATTCATCGGCCACCAGAATACGAGGCACCAGACCTATTCCGATGCCGGCTCTGACGGCCTGGATCAAGTGTGAGGTGAGTTCGAAACTCGGCCCCAGGCGCATCATTCGATGGGGTAAGCCGTGGTGGCTGAACCACTCGCCCCAGACGTTGGAATTACTCGCGACATTGAGCAGCGTCTGCCCGCCAATGCGCTCCGCAGGCCAGGCGTCATGGGCCTTGGCCGCTTGCGGAGAAATGATCACCATCAGTTCTTCCGTGTGCAGCCGATGGCTGATCAGGCCCGGTAAATCAGCATTGCCGACGACAATCGCAGCATCAATGCCGCTGGTTTCAAAGTCGATGGCGTCGATCCGGGAGTTGATGTGCACCAGCATGCCAGGATGGCTTTTATAAAAGTCATGAAGGCGCGGCAATAACCACTTCGAGCCGAAGGTCGGCAATGTGGCCAGGCGCAATGTGCCGCTGCCGGATTGATAAGCCATGGCCTGCAACGTGGCGCTACGGATGCGTCCGAGCGCTTCGCTCATTTCCCGCTGATAAAGACGACCGACATCGGTCAACTTCACCTGGCGGCCTTCACGGCGAAACAGCGTCAGGCCCAGTTGCTGCTCCAGCGCCTGGACTTGGCGACTGACTGCGCTTTGGGTCAGGGAGAGTTCCAGCGCAGCGTGGGTGTAGCTTTCATGTCGGGCGGCGGCTTCAAAGGCCAGCAGCAACGACATCGAGGGGGTGAGGTGACGGTAATTCATTCGTAAAAGTCATCAATAGCGGCAGGATTATCCGTTTGTCCGGTGCCCGAGCCTGCAGGATCATTGGCATAGCCGACGACCTGAGGCTGCCCCATTAATGCTCAGGCGACAAGTGTTTTGATTTTTCCGTGATTAGACCTACAAGAGACCATCCTGCGATGATCGCCCAGTTGACGACCGTTGAACCCGCGGCACAGTACCCGGAATTTCTGCAAGCCCTGCGCGCCAGTGGCTTGCGCGGTCAGCTCAGCGCCGACTATGCCACTCGGACCGTGCTGGCGACCGACAACTCGATTTACCAGCGTCTGCCGCAAGCGGCGGTGTTCCCCCTGGACGCGGACGACATCGTGCGCATCGCGACATTGATGGCCGAACCACGCTTTCGCCAGATCAAGCTGACCCCGCGAGGCGGTGGCACCGGGACCAATGGCCAGTCATTGACCGAAGGCATCGTGGTCGACTTGTCGCGGCATATGAACACTGTCCTCGAAATCAACGTCGCCCAGCGTTGGGTGCGGGTGCAGGCGGGCGTGGTCAAGGACCAGCTGAATGCCGCGCTCAAGCCTCATGGGCTTTTCTTCGCCCCGGAGCTGTCGACCTCCAACCGCGCCACCGTGGGCGGCATGATCAACACGGACGCCAGCGGCCAGGGCAGCTGCACCTATGGCAAGACCCGCGATCATGTTCTGGAACTGCACAGCGTACTGCTCGGTGGTGAGCGCCTGCACAGCCAGCCTCTGTCCGACGCGGAGCTGGAGGCGGTGTGTACGCAGCCCGGCCGCATCGGCGAGGTGTACCGCACCGCGCGGCACATTCAGGAAACCCAGGCCGACCTGATCGAGTCGGTGTTTCCCAAACTCAATCGCTGCCTGACGGGTTACGACCTGGCGCACCTGCGTGATGAGCACGGACGCTTCAACCTCAACAGCGTGCTGTGCGGTGCGGAAGGCTCGTTGGGCTACATCGTCGAAGCCAAGCTCAACGTGCTGCCGATTCCCAAGTACTCGGTGTTGGTGAACGTACGCTACGCCAGCTTCATGGATGCGCTGCGCGACGCCAATGCGCTGTTGGCGCACAAGCCGCTGTCCATCGAAACCGTGGACTCCAAAGTGTTGATGCTGGCGATGAAAGACATTGTCTGGCACAGCGTCGCCGAGTATTTCCCGACGGACGCCGAGCGCGCGACGCTGGGTATCAATCTGGTGGAGTTCAGCGGGGAGGACCTGACGCAAGTGAAGGCTCGCGTGGCGTCGTTTGTGGCGCATCTGCAGGCCGACACCACGATCGAGCGGTTGGGCCACACGTTGGCCGAAGGTGCCGAAGCAGTGACCCGCGTATACGCCATGCGTAAACGCTCGGTCGGGCTACTGGGCAACGTCGAAGGCGAGATTCGCCCGCAGCCTTTTGTGGAAGACACCGCCGTGCCGCCGGAGAAACTGGCCGACTACATCGCGGAGTTCCGCGCCTTGCTCGACAGCCATGGCCTGGCCTATGGCATGTTCGGGCATGTCGACGCGGGTGTGTTGCATGTGCGCCCGGCGCTGGACATGAAAGACCCGGCCCAGTCCGCGCTGGTCAAGCCGATTTCCGATGCCGTGGCCGAGCTGACCCGGCGCTATGGTGGTTTGCTGTGGGGCGAGCACGGCAAGGGATTGCGTTCGGAATATGTCCCTGAGTTTTTTGGCGAGCTGTACCCGGCGCTGCAATTGCTCAAGGGCGCGTTCGATCCGCACAATCAGCTCAACCCCGGCAAGATCTGCACTCCGCCGGATGCCGCCCAAGGCTTGCTCAAGGTTAACGAAGTGACGCTGCGCGGTGAGCTGGATCGGCAAATCGACGAGCGTGTCTGGCAAAGTTTCGGCACCGCTGTGCACTGCAACGGTAACGGCGCTTGTTACAACTACGACCCCGACGATGCGATGTGCCCATCGTGGAAAGCCACCCGTGAACGCCAGCATTCGCCAAAGGGCAGGGCGTCATTGATTCGCGAATGGTTGCGTTTGCAAGGCGCGGCCAATATCGATGTATTGGAAGCGGCGCGGGGCAAGTTGTCGTGGTTGAGCGGCTTGCCAACGAGGATGCGCAATAACCTGGCACGCTCGCGCGGCGAGGCGGATTTCTCCCACGAAGTCTACGACGCGATGGCGGGCTGTCTGGCCTGTAAATCCTGCGCCGGACAATGCCCGGTCAAGGTCAATGTCCCGGATTTCCGATCGCGTTTTCTGGAGCTCTATCACGGTCGCTATCAACGTCCGCTTCGCGATTACCTGATCGGCTCGCTGGAGTTCACCATTCCTTATATGGCCTATGCGCCGGGCCTGTACAACGCGGTAATGGGCTCAACATGGATGAGCCGCTTGCTTGCGCGACACGTTGGCATGCTCGACAGCCCGCTGATCAACCGTTACGACTTGCAGGCCACATTGACCCGCTGCAAGGTGGTGGTCGCCAGCGTGCCAGCCCTGCGCGAGCTCACCGTCGCGCAACGTCAGCGCAGCGTGGTGTTGGTGCAGGACGCTTTCACCCGTTACTTCGAAACACCGTTGCTGGCGAGCTTTATCCAGTTGGCGCATCAGTTGGGCTATCGCGTGTTTCTGGCGCCCTATAGTGCCAACGGCAAGCCGTTGCATGTACAAGGCTTCCTCGGCGCATTCGCCAAAGCGGCGATCCGCAACGCCAGTCAACTCAAGGCGCTAGCCGACTGCGAGGTACCGCTGGTGGGGCTGGATCCGGCGATGACGCTGGTCTACCGCCAGGAATACCAGAAAGTGCCGGGGCTCAATGATTGCCCAAAGGTCTTGCTACCCCAGGAGTGGCTCTTCGATGTGTTGCCTGAAAACCCGCATCCGGCTACTCAGACATTCCGTTTGCTGGCGCACTGCACCGAGAAGACCAATGTGCCGGCCAGTACTTCGCAATGGGAAGCAGTGTTTGCCCGGCTTGGCCTCAAGTTGGTGACGGAGGCGACGGGCTGTTGTGGCATGTCCGGAACCTATGGCCATGAAGCCCGCAACCAGGACACCTCGCGGACCATTTTCGAGCAGTCATGGGCCGGCAAGCTGGACAAGGCGGGAGAAGCACTGGCAACGGGTTACTCCTGTCGCAGTCAGGTAAAGCGTCGCGCCAACAGGCAGCTGCGCCACCCACTTGAAGTGGTGTTGGAGCATGTGCTATCGAAAATTCTGGCGCACTAAATCCCGCAATGGCTGCTTGGGGGGCAGCTTCTGGCCGATAGATCAGCAAAAAGCACAACGCCTCCACACAGGGAGGCGTTGCAGGTTTTCAGCAATATTGCTCAGATCATCTCACATCAAACCGGTCCAGATTCATCACCTTGTCCCAGGCTGCAACGAAGTCTTTCACAAACTTCTCCTTCGCATCGTCGCAGGCATAGACCTCAGCCAAGGCCCTCAACTGCGCATTCGAGCCAAACACCAGATCGACACGCGTACCCGTCCATTTAAGGTCGCCGGTTTTCCGGTCGCGCCCTTCAAACTCTTCATTGGCCTGCGACACCGGTTTCCATTCCACGCTCATGTCCAGCAGGTTTCTGAAGAAGTCGTTGGTCAACGCTTCTGGCTGCTTCGTGAACACCCCGTGCTGAGTTTGTCCGACGTTGGTGTTTAACACCCGCAGGCCACCGATGAGCACGGTCATTTCTGGCGCGGTGAGTGTCAACAGTTGCGCTTTGTCGATCAGCAAGGCCTCGGCCGGTACGCTGTAGCGGGTTTTGAGGTAGTTACGGAAGCCATCGGCGGCGGGTTCGAGGAACCCGAAGGATTCGACATCCGTTTGCTCTTGCGAGGCGTCCATCCGGCCCGGCGTGAAAGGCACCGTGACGGTGTGGCCGGCATTTTTCGCCGCTTGTTCGACACCGGCGCAGCCGGCCAGCACGATCAGGTCTGCCAGCGAGATTTTCTTGCCGCCGCTGTTGAACTCGTTCTGGATGCTCTCGAGTTTCGCCAGCACGTTCGCCAGTTGCTCAGGTTGGTTGGCTTGCCAGAATTTCTGCGGAGCCAGGCGCAGGCGTCCACCGTTGGCGCCGCCGCGTTTGTCGGAGCCGCGGAAGGTGGAAGCTGCCGCCCAGGCAGTCGATACGAGTTGCGAGACAGATAGGCCGCAGGACTGGAGCTTGCCTTTGAGTGCAGCGACGTCGCTGTCGTTGACCAAGGCATGGTCGACCTCCGGAATCGGGTCTTGCCACAGGAGTTCTTCGTTGGGCATTTCCGGGCCAAGGTAGCGGGAGAGAGGGCCCATGTCGCGGTGGAGGAGCTTGAACCAGGCGCGGGCGAACGCGTCGGCCAACTGGTCCGGGTTCGCCAGGAACCGCCGTGAAATCGGCTCATAGATCGGGTCGAATCGCAGGGACAGGTCCGTGGTCAGCATGGTCGGGTTACGCCGCTTCGACGGGTCGTGAGCATCCGGAATAATGCCCGCGCCAGCGCCGCCTTTCGCCGTCCACTGGTTGGCGCCCGCCGGGCTCTTGGTCAGTTCCCACTCGAAACCGAACAGGTTTTCCAGGTAGTTGTTGCTCCACTTGGTGGGCGTGGTGGTCCAGGTCACTTCCAGCCCGCTGGTGATGGTGTCGCCGCCCTTACCGCTGCCGAAGGTGCTCTTCCAGCCCAGGCCTTGCTGTTCGAGGCCTGCGGCTTCGGGCTCGGCACCGACGTTGTCGGCAGGGCCGGCGCCGTGGGTCTTGCCGAAGGCGTGGCCACCGGCGATCAGTGCCACGGTTTCTTCGTCATTCATCGCCATGCGCCCGAAGGTCTCGCGGATGTCCACCGCAGCAGCGACCGGATCGGGGTTGCCTTCCGGGCCTTCCGGGTTGACGTAAATCAGGCCCATTTGCACCGCGGCGAGCGGGTTTTCCAGATTGCGTCCTCCGTCGGTACGACTGTCCTCATTTTCCCCCGGCTCAGCAACGAGTGGGCCTTCGCCGGGTTCTTGCATGGGTTCCTTCTTGTCTTTTTCGTAGCGGGTGTCACCGCCCAGCCACTTGTTTTCGGAGCCCCAGTAGACAGCCTCATCCGGTTCCCAGACGTCTGGTCGACCACCGGAAAAGCCGAAGGTTTTGAAGCCCATGGACTCCAGCGCGACGTTGCCGGTGAGCACGATCAGATCGGCCCAGGAGATGTTGCGACCGTATTTTTGTTTGATCGGCCAGAGCAGCCGGCGCGCCTTGTCGAGGCTGACGTTGTCCGGCCAGCTGTTGAGCGGTGCAAAGCGCTGCTGACCGGAGCCGGCACCGCCACGACCGTCACCAACGCGATAGGTGCCGGCGCTGTGCCAGGCCATGCGAATAAACAGCGGCCCATAGTGACCGAAGTCCGCAGGCCACCAGTCTTGTGAATCGGTCATCAGGGCATGCAGGTCTTGCTTGAGCGCCTGAAAGTCCAGGTTTTTGAACGCTTCGGCGTAGTTGTAGCCCTCGTCCGTGGGGTCGGACAGCCGCGAATTCTGGTGCAGGATCTTCAGGTTCAGTTGGTTCGGCCACCAATCGCGGTTCGTCGTGCCACCGCCCGCGGCGGCGTGATTGAACGGGCATTTCGATTCATTTGCCATGTGTGCACTACCTTTGGTCGTATTCATCCGGCTATCCGGCCCGGGGTGGGCGCGCAATAGCGACGAGCGAAATCAATGACATAGGCTGCAGCCGTTCGATCAACCGTTCATCGTGGTCACAGGGGAATCTGGATAGCGGCAAATCGAGTTGCCATACGGTGGCCCACGGCAAGCCTAGTACGCTTCTGATTCATTCGTATCTTTTATCAAGTCTCAACCGGCCGGCTCACGCCAGCGCTGCATTAAGGTTAGACGCCTATAAAGCAGTCAGCTAATAGGTGGAGTATTCACGCTTGATAGGCAGAATCTTTTACCTGAGCCGTCGAGATGGAACCGCTGATACGAGTCTCTTTTATCCAGCATCGGCAAAACGTAATCTGTCGCACCGACCTTTGGATGGACCCAACCCATGCTACTCACCCACCGCCCCGTCGATGCTGAAGATGTGTTGACTGTTTGCGACTTTCCGCAAAACGCCCAAGAACTGTTTTACATGTTCCCGAAGGCGCACTACCCGCTGACGGAAGATCAACTGCGTGCATCGATTGCTCTACGTTCAGACTCGACGGTGGTTGAGGGGGACGGTTCTGTTGTTGGCTTTGCGAACTTTTATGCGTTTGAGCGCGATGGCGTTTGCGCGATCGGCAATGTGATCGTGTCGCCCAGGGCGCGGGGGAAAGGTGTGGCGAAGTTTTTGGTGGAGACGATGGTGGCGCTGGCCTTTGAGCGTCATCGGGCAAGCGAGGTACAGATTTCGTGCTTCAACGAGAATACGGCGGGGCTGCTTCTGTATCCGCAGCTTGGGTTTGTTCCGTTTGGGGTTGAGGAGCGAGTATCGCCGGATGGGCGCCGTGTAGCGCTTATACAAATGAGAAAGACCGGGAGCCACGGGCGGCTCTGAATATTTTTCGGGTCGGGATTTGTGCTGTTTAATCGGGCCTCTTCGCGAGCAAGCCCGCTCCCACAGGGGATTTGTGTCATGCACATGAAAACGTTCCTTCCATGCAAGCGGGGTCGTGGGCGGGTAATGATGCAGAGAGGAGACGAGCGACCGAAGGTATGATGGGCTCTTTCCATCGACGCCCACCAAGGATCCTTCCCCGATGTCTTTAAGCAAACGCGATCAGGCCCAAATCGAACGTCGCCTGGTCGCCACCCTGACCGAGGCGTGTGAAACCGCCAAAGCGGAAATAGTCGGGTTCTGCTGGCTGACCCACGAAGTCGATTACGCGGTCTTTCCTTCCAGTCTGCGGGTGATCTGGGTCTTCGATACGCAGGCCAACAAGGATCAGGCGCTGGCGAGCGGGCAGGGCGAGCGCATGGTCGAACTGACGGCCGTGGCGTTAAGTGAAGCGGATGTACTCATCAGCCCGGTAGCGGCCCATGTGCAGTTTGATTCTGAAGAGCAATGTCAGCGCGCCAATGCCGGCAACTGGCAGCAACGCCTGGCGCCCAAGCGCTCGACGCGGGGTTGAAGCGTGGCCAAGGATATCGAAAATCCGTGTATTTCCATTTGCCAGCTCAGTGGTGAGCTGTGTGTCAGTTGTGGCCGCACCAAGGACGACATCAGAAAATGGAAGCGCATGAAGCGTCCGGAAAAAATGGCGGCGGCGCAGCGGGCGAGTTTGCGGTTGAAGGGGCTGCAGAAAAAGAGTGTTTGAGGGTAATGCCCGTCAGCAAGCCGTAATGCGATCTATAGCATCTGGCGAAGGCTGCACTACTGTGGCGAGGGAGCTTGCTCCCGCTGGACAGCGCAGCTGTCCCAAAACCAATTTACGACTGCTTCGCAGCCGAACGGGAGCAAGCTCCCTCGCCACAGTAGCGCAGCTACAAAGCGTGCGTTGTGGCTGACATTGACTTCACCAGCTCATGGGGCTGCGCACAAACCTCCCGAACACATTCACGCAGCCACCGATGCGCTGAGTCGGCATCCATGCGTGGGTGCCAGAGCATTGAAATGGTGATCGGCGGCAGGTCGAACGGAAGATCAAAACTGTGCAGGCCTGCGTGCAGGTTTCGTGTGTGTTGTGCAGGCACGGTGGCAATCAGGTCCGAGGCGCGAGCCAGCGCCAGCGCGGCCGAAAAGCCGCCGACGATGGTGGTGATCTCGCGCTCCAGTCCCAGCACTTCCAGGGCTTCATCCATCGGCCCTTTATCGAGCCCGCGTCGCGAGACCAGGATGTGCTTGCCAGCGGCATAACGGGAGGCGGTGACTTCGCCTTGGCTCAGCGGATGCCCCGTGCGCACGACGCCGATGAAATGATCTTCGAACAACGCACGGGTGCGCACTTCCGGGCTTGTCGTGCCGCCGACCACACCGGTTTCCAGGTCGACGGAACCGTCGCGAAGGGCGGCGCTGTCCTTGTTCAGCTTCTGCACAAAGTGCAGGCGCACGCCGGGTGCTTGTGCACTGACGCGGGCAATCAGCGCCGGGCCGAAATTTTCGACGAAGCCGTCGCTGGTGCGCAGCGTGAATGTACGCCCCAGTTGCTTGAGGTCGAGCTGTTCGGCGGGGCGCAAAACGGCTTCGGCATCTTGCACCAATCGACTGACCTGTTCGCGCAGTTCGAGTGCTCGTGGCGTTGGCACCAACCCGCGTCCGGCCCGTACCAGCAGCGGGTCGCCCGTCGTTTCGCGCAATCGCGCCAGCGCCCGGCTCATGGCCGACGCGCTCAGGCGCAGTCGTTGGGCGGCGCGTGCGACGCTGCCTTCGGCGAGCAGCACATCCAGGGTAATCAGCAAATTCAGGTCGGGAGTCGTCATGCCTCCACGTTAGCACGGCGTGTGGGTGATATGGCGTCAAACGCAACTATCAAGTGCAAATGGTGCGCCTTCCGCCATGTCACGCATGGGCATACGCTGCTGATCTACCTTTCAGATGTGGCCAGACAATGAAACTCATCACCCAATCAGGCTCCGTCCGCTGGGCGCTCGCGAGCCTTTCGCTATCGATGTTGATGCCCTCACTCGACACCAGTATCGCCAATGCGGGTTTGCCGACGTTGGCCCAAGCGTTCGATGCTTCTTTTCAACAAGTGCAGTGGATCGTTCTGGCGTATCTGCTGGCGATCACCACGCTGATTGTCAGCGTCGGACGACTCGGTGACCTCGTCGGCCGTCGACGTTTGCTGCTGGCGGGCATCGGCATTTTCACCCTGGCATCACTGGCGTGTGGTGTCGCGCCGTCGCTTGGGTGGCTAGTCGGCGCCCGGGCAGTGCAAGGGCTGGGGGCGGCGATCATGTTGGCGCTCACCGTGGCGTTTGTCGGCGAGACGGTGCCGAAAGCGCAGACCGGCAGTGCCATGGGGCTGCTTGGCACGATGTCGGCGATCGGTACCACGTTGGGGCCGTCGCTCGGTGGGATGTTGATCGCAGGCGCAGGTTGGCAGTCGATTTTTCTGATCAACGTGCCGCTGGGTGTTCTGAATATCTGGCTCGCATATCGCTATTTGCCGACGGATGCACTGCGGGAGAAAGCAGGGCGGACGGGTTTCGATAAGGCAGGCACGTTGCTGCTGGCGTTGACGCTCGGGGCGTATGCGCTGGCCATGACGATCGGGCACGGTGATTTTGGGCCGCTCAACATCGTGCTGCTGCTGACGGCTGTTTTCGGCGTTGGGCTGTTCATCTTCGTTGAGACCACGGTTGCATCACCCCTGATTAAACTGGCGCTGTTCCGGAGGCCGGGATTGAGCGCGAGCCTGGCCATGAGCACGCTCGTTTCGACGGTGATGATGGCGACGCTGGTGGTCGGGCCGTTCTATCTCTCGGGTGCGCTTGGCCTCGGTACGGCGCTTGTCGGTCTGGCCTTGTCGGTCGGCCCGTTGGTGGCTGCGCTCACCGGGGTGCCGGCCGGTCGCCTGGTGGACCGTTTTGGCACTCGGCGCATGACCGTCGCCGGGCTTGTCGCAATGGCACTCGGCACGGGTGCTTTATCGATGATGCCGGCGGATTTCGGCCTCCTCGGTTACCTCGCGCCCATCGCGGTAATCACGGCCAGCTACGCGTTATTTCAGGCGGCCAACAACACCGCGATCATGACCGACGTCCGACCGGATCAGCGCGGCGTAATTTCCGGCCTGCTCAGCCTGTCGCGCAATCTCGGACTGATCACCGGCGCCTCGGTCATGGGCGCGGTGTTTGCCTTTGCCTCGGCGATGGCAGACATCACCACGGCATCTCCCGCCGCCATCGCCAACGGTATGCAGGTAACGTTTGCCGTCGCCATGCTGTTGATCGTCCTGGCCCTTGTTGTCGCGCTGGCGCTGCGAGTTTCACACTGCTGCACTGCATGCAGTAATGAACTGCAGTGAGGCTGTATTGTTCGCATGAAATCGAATGCCGATACTTCCCCTGCATGGCGCAGATGGGCTGCGCTGAAGTGAAGGAGTCAGGCAATGGTTTCTGTCGTTCGTATCGCACACACCGGCGCACCTGAGGTGATGACCATTGAGCAAGTGACGGCGCGTGAGCCGGGGCCGGGTGAAGTCTGGCTGGAGCAGGAGGCGATTGGCGTCAACTTCCTCGATGTGAGTCAGCGTAAGGGCGCCGTACCGCTACCATTGCCGTCGGGTCTGGGCCTTGAAGGGGCGGGCCGGGTTGCCGCCATCGGCGCGGGAGTGAACAACGTCAAGGTGGGTGATCGGGTGGCGTACGCAACGGGGCCTGTTGGCGCTTACGCCAGTGCGCGATTGTTTCCGGCCGAGCGGCTGGTGCCGATTCCCGACGCATTGACGGCTGAAGAGGCGGCCGCGGTGTTGTTCAAAGGCATTACCGCGCAATACCTGCTGAAGACGACGTATCCGGTCGGCCCCGGCACCATTCTGGTTCTGTATGGCGTAGCGGGCGGCCTCGGGCAGATCATGGCGACGTGGGCCAAACACCTGGGGGCTTTTGTCATCGGCATTGTGTCCCGGGCCGAGAGTGTCGAGACAGCCAAGGCGCTGGGTTGCGATGCGGTGCTGGTGTTCAATGCCCAGACACTCGCCGCGGATGTGGCGCAGATCACCCACGGCAAGAAAGCCGATGTGGTCTACGATCCCATCGGGCGGGTGTCGTTCGAAGCGTCGCTCGACTGCTTGCGACCGCGTGGGTTGATGGTGTCTTTTGGGGCATCCTCCGGAGCGCCGACGGCGGTCGAAGTGGCCACACTCAATGCCAAGGGCTCGCTGTTCCTGACCCGTCCTTCACTCGCCGCGCACACCACGGATATCGCCGAATACCGGCAACGGGCCGATGATGTACTGGCGGCGGTCGAGGCGGGCATAATCAAGCCCGGCATCTGGGGCCGCTATGCATTGGCCGATGTGGCCAAGGCCCATGCCGATTTGGAAGGCGGCCAATCTCGCGGAGCGATCGTCCTCAAGCCGTGATTGTTTTTACCTGAACAAAAGAGTGTTTTGTGAACCCACTGGATAGCCGCCACATTGATGAAATTGCAGCGCTTCTTGCGGTCGCCTCGGCACATTCGTTCGTGGCTGCCGGACGTCTGCTGCAACGCCATCCGACGGTGATTTCAAAGCGCCTGGCGGCCATGGAAAAGCGCCTGGGCGTGCGGCTGATGGAGCGCACGACGCGACAGGTGCGGTTGACCGATGCCGGCAACCGTCTCGTCGAACGTCTGCGCTGCGCCACGGGGTTGATCATCGAGGCTGAACAGGAAGCGTCACTGGGCGCGGCGCAGGTTCGTGGTGTCTTGCGCCTGGCTTTTCCTGCGGCGATGGGGCGCCTGTGGCTGGCGTCGATGCTGCCGGAATTTCTGGCGGCTCATCCGCTGGTCTCCGTCGAGGTGGATTACAGCGATCGCGTGGTCGACATCATTGGTGAAGGATTCGATGCGGCGATTCGTATCGGTGAACTGAACGACAACCGCCTCGTCGCGAAGAAGCTCAGCGATCATCGCCGCATTCTCTGCGCTTCACCGAGTTACATAGAACAGCATGGTTTACCGGCCAGCCCGAAAGAACTGACCGAGCACAACTGCCTGGGCTTCACCGGCCTCGCGGCGTTTCCTGAATGGCGTTTGTCGAAGGGTGATCGGCAGGAGAGGGTCATCACCAGGGGCACCTTGACCTCGAACGACGGCGAAGCGTTGCTCGCCGCGGCCAAGGCTGGCGTCGGTATTTTGGGCGCTGGCGAGTGGCTGATGAGCCGGGAAATCGCCAACGACCAGATGGTTCGCGTTCTGCCGGAGTGGGATCTGGATGCTCAGGGCGGGATTTATCTGGTGCGAGCGTCAGCAGCTTTTACGCCGGCAACGCTCATGGCCTTCAAGGAATGGCTGGAGGCAAGATTTGCGCAAGGGCCGCCTTGGCAAATGCCCGTCAGTTAAGCGCAGTCCATGTGGGAGCGGGCTTGCTCGCGAAAGCGGTGTGTCAGACGACATCAATGTTGACTGTGCCGCCGTCTTCGCGAGCAAGCCCGCTCCCACAGGTATCGCATTTTGACTGACGGGCCATTACTCCCTTACATCAAGGTATTTTGCGGCATCCCCAGCAGGCCAGTCAGGGTGTTGATAATCGCTTGTTGCCGGGCACGGTCTGTCTGGTGCACGGCTTCTGCGGCGGCGACATCGGCGTTGCAGTGAGGGCAGGTCACTTCGTGCGCATGGATGTACTGCAAACAACCCCGACACAGCGCCAGTTGCGGTGGAATACGTCCTTCGTCCGGCGATTTCTGGCCCTGGTTTGCCCAGGCCAGTTTGATCACCTGGCCGCTGTCGCTGACGCTGCTGACCGTCTCGCCGGTGTCGATGCGTTCGGTGATCAGGTCAAAACGTCCGACGGCGAAGGAGGTCTTCGCCGCGTCCTCGAGTTTGACGATGCGCTCGCGCAGCCCGCGTTTTTGCAGGTCCAGCGCGCGGTAATGGCAGTAGGGGTTGTTGCCGGGTTTGCCGAGCAGGGAGTGCGACGTCCAGGTGCAGCCGCCACGGCAGACATCGTTGTAGTAACAGCTTCGGCAATAGCCCCACAGATCTTCGACGCCGCGCAATCGGCCAAAGTGCATGCCTTCGCTGTAGTGCCAAATATCGTGCAGGCTCATGTTGCGAACGTTGCCGCCCGAAAACCCCACGGTTGCCAATGACGGGCAACCCTTGACGGTGCCGTCGGCCTCCAGCGCCAGCACGGTCTGGCCGGCGGCGCAGCCACTCCAGTGCACGCGCTCGTCGCCGAAACCACGCCACATGTGTTCATAAGGCCCGTAGTAACCAATGTTGTTGCCCACGTTCATCAGCAGCCCGCGGTCGACACCTTCGCGATACAGACGCGCCAGCAACGGCATCACTTCCAGCAGTTGATAAGGCTGCAATAACAGCTCCGGGTGATCGACGGCATTGCCCATCGCGACCGTCAGCTGGATCTGCCAGTGAGTGGCACCGAGGCCGATAATCAGGTCCATCAATTCGGGCAAGTCGGGCAACGTGGCTGCGCCGATTTGGGTGTTGACGCTCACCGCAAGCCCGGACTGTTTGGCCCGCCGCAGGGTATCAACCGCTTTGTCGAAGGAGCCCGGAACATTGCGTACCGCGTCATGCAGCGGGGCCAATCCATCCAGTGAAACACCGACGCCATTAAGCCCGGCATCCACCGCTGCCTGCATTTTCGCCGGTGTCAGGTTGCGTCCACCGGTTTGTATGGCGCAATACATGCCGTGATCGTGGATGGCCTGGATCAGCTGCGTCCAGTCCTTGCGCAAATAGGCTTCACCACCGATCAGGGTGATCTCACGGGTGCCGAGGGCGGCCAGGGAATCGATGACGTCCAGGCATTCCCGGGTGTTCAATTCATCGGGGCGTCTGTGGCCGGCGCGTGAGCCGCAATGCAGGCATTTGAGATCGCAGGCCAGGGTGATTTCCCAGACCACATGCACCGGCACGTAGCGTTTGAGGTCGGTTTCACTGAGGTAGCGGGCAGGGCGAGTGTCTGACATGGGAAATCCTTGCGCACCAACGTGTGCGCGGCACGAATCCATCGAAGTGTTCGCGCCTTCCTTGGGGCAGTGGCGCGACCGGATTTACCTTTTGTTGTTGAAGTGAACCGGACCAGTCAGTTAAGCGCGGAACCCTGTGGGAGTGGGCTTGCTCGCGAAAGCGGTGTGTCAGGCAACATCAATATTGACTGTGCTGCCGCCTTCGCGAGCAAGCCCGCTCCCACATGGATGCTTGCCTGACGGCATTACCGGGTGCGGGTTAGCGAGCCTCCAGTCGGGCGATTTCAACGTTCAACTGATCCAGTGCGTTACGCAGCGCACCGCTGTGGGCCAGTTGCTGTTCACCCTGGCTGACCACGGCCTTCAGTTGCGCCAGGTCACCGCTGGCTTGCGCTTGCTGTACCGCGACGGCGTAGAGCGGCACCGCATGGTGCGGATGCTCTGGACGCACAATAACGGGAGCCTGGCTGACCGCTGCGTGTTTCACGTAATGCCATTGGCCCTGATTCTCGTACTTGTAGTCGGCATAACCGCTCGCCCAATCGCCGCCTAAAATGCCCTTCAAACCGAAGGTCTGGGCGATCTGGCTGAGAGGGCCGCTCGGGCTGCCGGCCAGGGTGAGGATGATGTGGTTCTCCGCCGTCGGCACCAGTTTGGCCTCGGAGTACTCACCCCATACACGGGCTCGGAAGTTGAGGGGTGGGTAGGTGCTTTGGAAAATACTGGCAATCCCGCTGACTTTTTTCTTTGCGGTATCCACTAGCAAATCGAGGGTTAAAACCGGTGCGCCCAGCAGGTGACTGCTGATGTTGAGGCGGGTATGAAAAAGTCCGATTGACATGGTGCTACTCCCTTATTTGTGTTCAAGACAAGTCGGGCATATTTCGTGTTCGAGTCAGCGGCGTTCCTGCCGGCTGATTTCTTCCTTGGCCGTTTCAAGCGCCGTCTGCAGTTGGGGTTGCTGATCCAGTTGCTTCTGGGCCAGGCGCGACAGGTTCTTCATCTGGGCCAGGTCACCACTGGCCATTGCACTTTGAATCGGTGCGGCGTACAGCGGCATGATTGGCGGATACGATGATTCCGGCGGAATCACCGGGCCGGGTTCCAACGGCAGCGGGGAAACGTGGGACGGCACCGCCTCAATGAGGTGGGCGGGAGCATTGTTGACCTCGACCCACTGCTGACCATTCAAGTACGAGTAGTTGGCGACCCCTTCTTTCCAGTCGGTGCCCACCACCAGTCGCAACTTGAAATTCACGATGGAATTGGAGCCCGAGCCGCCGTGATTGCCTTGGGCGGTGATCAGGATTTTGCTGACGCCGGGTGACATGACCGTCAGGTAGGTGTATTCGCCCCAGACATCGGAATGCACATCCAGCGGCGGGTTGGTCGCCTGAGTGATTGCAGCGGTGCCGATTACAGTCTCATCAGGGGTAAAGACCAGGAGATTGAGTGCCAGACTTTGTGCACCCGGCATCGAAGTACCAATTCGGTAGCCGAGCGGGAACAAACCGACAAGTTGCTGATTAGAACCAGACATGGTTATTGCCTCCATTGCAATAAGGGGAGCGGAAATAGCTGTTAGTGCTTTTCCAAGCGTGCGACTTCCTTGGCCAACTGCTCGTAAGCGGTATTTAGCTCTTTGTTTTCTGGTGTGGATGCATCGCGTTGTTTCAATAGCGTCTTCATTTGCGGCAGGTCACCTGCCTTGATCGCGCTTTGGATGGCCACCCCATAGGGGGGCATGCTATGACGAGTTGAACTACTCATAACGATTCCTTCCGTGGTGTTTTGCGGGCACTGCTGTCATCAGCAGTTTTTGCAGTTAAGCAGGCGCGGATAAATATGCAATGGGCAACTGAAGAGTAATTTTTTATATTATTTTATTAATCGCGATGGGTTATGCGGCGGTAGGTTCAATATTAAGAATGGTAATGAAGAAAGACCTGTTCAGTGATTTCTTCATAAACGTTAAGTTCCTTATCGCCATTATTCGTATTTGATTAATCAAGACAAGTAACGCACCTTGTGCTTCCTGTTGGTTGATACGCTTTTCGTAGGAGCCAGACTTGCCGGCGAAGTCGCTCTTGAGGACGCCTTCGCCGGCAAGCCTGGCTCCTACATGTCAGCTCCCAGCCTGTTTGTTCAACGCTTCTTCAACCGCTGCAATTTCTGCCTGACGCTTGATGATCATGTCGCCTACGGGTGGGCCCTGGAAGCGCCGGGCTTCAAAGGCGAACCAGACAATCGCCGTCAGAATCAGAAAACCGAGCGTGATGTACAGCGCCCATTCGTTCGGTGGCTGAATGCCGATGACAAAGATCAGCACCATCGAAAGGATCGAGAGGATGGCGAACAATGAGTAAAACCCGCGCCCCATGTTCCACGGCCCCATGGTCGGCCACTTCGCAGTCCCGTAGGTAAACAGGCCCAGCACGATGGGAATGATGAAAGAGAAGAACAGGAAGATCACCGTGCAGGAGACCACGATCGTGTAAACCGGCGTTTCGCCGATCGATACCAGGGACGATCCCCACACGAACAACACCGCGAGCGTGGCACCGGTCCAGATCGCTGGCACGGGGCTGCGATGGGTCGGTGAGACCGAGGCCAATGCTTTGGAGAAGGGCAGGCCGCCGTCACGGGAAAACGCGAAGATCATGCGCGAAACCGAGGTCACGGTCGCCAGCCCGCAGAGAACCTGCGAGATGAAAATGGCCAGGTAAAGCGCCATCTTGATCGCCGGGTTCACCTGAGTGTCCATCGCCCAGAAGAACACATTCCAACCCTGCTTCGCCGCTTCGTCCATGCTCGGCAGCATCAGTACAAACGAGCAGAGCATCACCCAGCCGAACAGCAGCGACCAGGCCACCGAGCTGACCATCCCGACCGGTACCGACACGGATGCCTGATGGGTTTCTTCGGAGGTATGCGCCGAGGCGTCGTAGCCGGTGATGGTGTAGATCGGCAAGAGCAGGCCGAGCATGAAAATCCAGCTGTTCGACACCTGTGGCCAGACGTTGCCGCCAGCCTCGCCGGAGTAGTTGCCGAAGGTCACCAGTCGGGCGAACTCATAGCTGGGTGCGGCGATCAGGCAGACGATGGTCAGCGCGAGCGCCGTGGCGAAGATCAGGTAGCCCGAGAAGTCGGTGAGCTTTGCCGTCAGGCCGATGCCGAAGTGGTTACACAAGGCCTGGAGGCCGGTCAGGATCGCCAGGAAAGTAATCCGTGTGGTGATGGTGTCTTCCATTCCCAGGGCCGGTCCGAAGGCACCGAAAAAGAAGTAATAGGTACCGACGTTGATCGCGCCGAGCACCGTGATCAGCCCCAACAGGTTGAACCAGGCCGTCAGCCAGCCGGTAAAGCGGTTACCGAGAATCGAGCCCCAGTGATAAAGGCCGCCAGCGGTGGGGAAGGCCGAGGAAATCTGTGCCATGGCCATGGCGAAAACCCCGGAGATCAGGCAGCCCAGTGGCCAGCCGATACCGATGGCTGCACCGCCTGCACCCGAGGTGCCCTGTGCCAGCGAGTTGATGCCACCCGAGAGGATGCAAATGATCGAAAAGGAAATGGCAAAGTTGGAGAAAACGCCCATGCGTCGCGAAAGCTGCTGGGCATAGCCCATGCTGTGCAACACCTTGATGTCGTCGTCTTGTGGCGCGGTGGCGCCAGGTTGGCTTACTGGACTCATAACGTGTGCTCTTGTTCAGGTTTTGATCCACATCCATCCGCGTGGTGCGTTGCCGAATGGGTTTGTCTTCAACCCCCTGTTGTACTGCTCCTGCCTCTAACGGTTGAAATCCATCCAGGTTGCGTGCTCACACGTTGGCCATGGACAGACGATTGCTCTAGAGGCGGCCGTGGAACGCCGCGTCGAAAATTTCTGCCGCGCCAGTTCGTGTCAACGGCAGCGGGTTGCCGCCGGCGCAGGGGTCGACAATCGCCATGTCCGCGATCAGATCGGCCTGCTTGTCATCCACCCCCAGTTCAAACAGCGTATGCGGCACGCCGATGTCTTTGCGCAGCTTGAGGACGAAGGCCAGAAAGCTGTCGAATCCCGGGGAGGGCAGACGCAAATAAGCCGCCAGGCGGGTGATGCGTTCCTCGATGGCTGGGCGGTTGAACTTCAGCACATAGGGCATGAACGTGGCATTGGTCATGCCGTGGTGGGTGTCGTACAGGGCGCCCACTGGATGGGCGAGTGCGTGCATGCCACCCAGGCCTTTCTGGAAAGCGGTGGCGCCCATCGCCGCAGCTGCCAGCATTTGCGCGCGCGCGTCGAGGTCGGAGGGGGTGTGTACGGCGCGTACCAGGGCATTGGCCACCAGGCGCATGCCTTCCACCGCAATGCCTTCGGCCATCGGATGAAAGCCGGGAGCGCAGTACGATTCCAGGCAATGGGCAAACGCATCCATGCCGGTGCCGGCGGTGACTTTTGCCGGCATGCCGACGGTGAGGGCCGGGTCGCTGATGACCACCCGCGGCATCATTTTCGGGTGAAAAATGATGCGTTTGGTGTGCGTACGCTCGTCGATGATCACCGCCGCACGGCCCACCTCGGAACCGGTGCCGGCGGTGGTCGGCACCGCAATGACCGGGGCGATGCTGCTTTCGTCGGCGCGTGTCCAGTAGTCGCCGATGTCTTCGAAATCCCAAACCGGTCGGGTCTGGCCGCTCATGAACGCGATGAGCTTGCCCATGTCCAGGCCACTGCCACCGCCGAAGGCGACCACGCCGTCGTGTTTGCCGGCGCGCCAGGCGTCGAGTCCACCTGCCAGATTGGCTTCGATCGGATTCGGCTTGAGGTCGCTAAACAGCGCTACACCAAGGCCGGCAGCGCGCAAGGATTCCAGCGCCGCGGTGGTGATCGGGGCACGCGCCAGGCCGCTGTCGGTGACCAGCAACGGTCGCTGGATCCCTTGGCTGCGGCAGACCTCGGCCAGTTCGGCGATGCGGCCAACGCCGAAGCGGATGCTCGTGGGGTAGTTCCAGTTCGCGGTCAGGCTCATGGCTCAGATCTCGTGGCGCAGATGGAAGGATTTCGCGCGGGTCAGGTGTTCATAGCCAAGGCGCGACAGCGTGACGCCGCGCCCGCTGTTTTTCACCCCGGTCCAGGCCAGGGCAGGGTCCAGATAATCGCAGCGGTTCATGAACACGGTGCCGGTGGCGATCTCGTCGCCGATGCGTTCGGCGGCGGCGAGATCCTGGGTCCAGATAGAAGCGCTGAGCCCGAACTCGCTGTCGTTCATCAAGGCGATGGCTTCGTCGTCGCTGGCCACCGGCATGATGCCGACCACCGGGCCAAAACTTTCCTCGCGCATCACCGACATTTGATGGGTGACGTCCACCAGTACCTGCGGCGCGAGGTAGGCGCTGCCCGGCACGTCGGCGGGAAAGCCCTTTGGATCGATCAACGCCCTGGCCCCTTGTGCCAGCGCATCGGCGATCTGCCCGCGAACGAATTCAGCGGCGCTCGGTGTGATCAGGGGGCCGAGGGTGGTGGCTTCGTCCAGCGGATTGCCGAGTACGTATTGACGGGTCAAGGCGACGAAGCGCTCGACAAAGGCCGGGTAAATTTTTTCATCGACATAGATACGTTCGACGGCGCAGCAACTCTGTCCGGAGTTGAAGAAACTGCCGTCCACCAGGTTTTCCACCGCATGCTCAAGGTTGGCGTCTGCCCGGACGTAGGCGGGGTCTTTGCCGCCAAGCTCCAGGCCCACGCTGAGGAAGCATCCAGTGGCGGCGCTTTCCATGACTTTGCCGGCGTCAACCGAGCCGGTGAAGTTCACCTGCTGCACGCGTCCTGAAGCGATGACCGCGGCAGTCTGCTGATGATCGAGCAGCACGTTGTGGAACAGGCCTTCGGGTAGATGGGCGCGGCGAAAGGCCTCGGCGAAACGCTCGCCCACCAGCAACGTTTGCGAAGCGTGTTTGAGGACCACGCTGTTGCCCGCCATCAGCGCCGGGATGATCGTATTGACTGCCGTCAGATAGGGGTAATTCCACGGTGCGACGACCAGCACCGTACCCAACGGTTCACGTTTGATACAGCGCCGAAAACCGGCGACAGGCGCAGGTTCAATCGCTGCCAACGCTTCAGGCGCAATGGCGATCATGTGTCGCGCACGTTCTTCGAAACCGCGCAGCTCGCCGGCGCCGAAGCGTATCGGGCGGCCCATCTGCCAGGCCAGTTCCGGCACGATCTCGGCCTTCATCGCCAGCATCGCGTCCACGGCGGCGCTGCAAAACGCGGCGCGTTCGCTCAGTGGTCGGCGCTGCCATTGCGCCTGGGCGGCTGCGGCCGCCGTCAGAGCCTGGTCGAGCTGCGCCGCATCGGCACGGCGGCGTTCGGCGTAGACCCGGCCATCGACCGGGGAGATGAGTTGAACGATCTCAGTCATGGTGTGTGCTCAATAGCGCTCGAAGCCGCGCTGCAGTTCCCAGTCGGTGATGCGCCGGTCGTACTCTTTCTGTTCCCACTCGGCGGTGTGCACGTAGTGGTCGATCACTTCATCACCGAACGCCTCGCGCAACATGCTCGAGGCCTTGAGCGCGGCGCAGGCTTCGCGCAGGGTTTTCGACACTTCAGGCAAGTGCTCGTCGACGTAGGCATCGCCCTCGAAGGGCGGCGTGAGGCTGAGTTTCTCGTCGATACCGGCCAGCCCCGCGGCGATCAAGGCGGCGAAGGCCAGATAAGGATTGAGGTCGGCGCCACCGATGCGGCATTCGATACGGATGGCCTTGCTGCCTTCCGCGCACAAACGAAAGCCTGCGGTGCGATTATCCCGGCTCCATACGGCCCGCGTCGGCGCGAAGGTGCCGGCCTGGAAGCGCTTGTACGAATTGATATAGGGCGCAAGAAAACAGGTGATGTCGTTGGCGTATTTGAGCTGTCCGGCCACCCAGGAGCGCATCAGCTTCGACATGCCAAACTCGGCCTTGGGATCAAAGAACAGCGGCTTCTTGGCATTCTTGTCCCATAGCGAATTGTGCACATGGCTGCTGGAACCGGCGGCGTCATAGCGCCACTTGGCCATGAACGTGATCGCCTTGCCCTGCAGTTGCGCAATCTCCTTGCAGGCGTGTTTGATGATCACATGGTGGTCGGCCATGGTCAGGGCATCGGCATAACGGATGTTGATCTCTTCCTGCCCCGGCCCCCATTCACCCTTGGAGTTTTCCACCGGAATGCCGGAGGCCTGCAGATGCTTGCGAATCGCCCGCAATACCGGCTCCTCGCGGGTGGTCTGCAGGATGTTGTAATCCTCGATGTAATGGCCGGCGGTCTTCGGCTTGTGGTAGTTGCGCTCGTGGATCGCCTCATAGCTCTCGTCGAACAGATAGAACTCCAGCTCCGAGGCGAACATGCCGGTATAGCCACGTTCGCGCAGGCGCTCGACCTGCTTTTTCAGAATCGCCCGCGGGCTGTGCGGCAGGTCGCGCCGGTGGTGATGATCGAGCACGTCGCAGAGCACCAGCGCCGTGCATTCCAGCCAAGGCACGCGACGCAAGGTGGCCATATCGGGTTTCAGGACAAAATCGCCATAGCCTTTGCTCCAGCTGGCCGCGGCGTAACCCGGCACCGGTTCCATGTCGATGTCGTCAGCGAGCAAGTAATTGCAGCAGTGGGTTTCTTCATGGCCGCTGTCGATAAAAAACTCGACCTGGAATCGTTTGCCGACCAGTCGTCCTTGCATGTCGACCATGCAGACCAACACGGTATCGATTTCGCCGGAGGCAGCGGCGCGCTTGAGTGCATCAAAGCTGAGGAGGGGCTCGGTCATCACGTCAGTCCTGCGTGAAAAGTTTGGGCCTGTCTGAAGTAGCTGTTGCTGACGCTCTCCAGAAAAAACCAAAACCTGCAGAATCGAGCATCGTGTGCAATGAGCTGATGAAAGCTTAGCCTACTGTTGCCATGCGCAAGTTTCGGCCTGATGTGAACGGCGGTTCGGGCGTGAGCCATGGCCCGGTTTGCGATGCCGGGCCATGGTTAACAGCGCTCGCCTCGGTTAATTCCCGCCCACCACCATATGACTGAACGGCGCCACATAGGCCTGCAACGTCACCAGCCCGCCGACCAGAATCGCCAGCACCACGGAGTGGAAAAACACGTAGCGCAGGATTTCCCCTTCATGGCCGTACCAGCGGGTGGCGGTGGACGCGACCACGATCGACTGGGCGTCGACCATCTTGCCCATGACCCCGCCGGAACTGTTGGCCGCCGCCATCAAGACCGGGCTCAGGCCCAACTGCTCGGCGGTCACCCGTTGCAAGCCGCCGAACAGCACGTTGGAGGCCGTGTCCGAACCGGTCAGGGCAACGCCGAGCCAGCCGAGCAACGTGCCGAACATGGGGTAGAAAATGCCCGTGGCGGCGAAGGCCAGGCCCATGGTGGCGTCCAGGCCCGAGTAGCGGGTCAGGAAGCCCAGGGCAAGCATGGCCACAATCGTGATGAGCGAGTAACGCACCACCCACAGCGTTCGCACGTATTGGTGCAGCAGCTGCGGGATGGAATAACCCATCAGCAGCCCGCCGAGGATCGCCGCCAGCAAGATGCCGCTGCCGGTACTGGTGAGCCAGGTGAACTTGTAAACCGCGTCCTCTTTTTTAGGTGTGGGTACCACGGGCGGCACCTTTTCGATCTGTTGGTGAATAGTGGCGAAGGTCAAGGTCGGGGCAAAGATCGGGTTGGCCTCGCGCATCGGCTTGCCTTGGGGATCGAGCTTGGCCGAGTGGGTTTGGGGATCCATGACCGGGCGGGTATCGAACAGGTTTTTGAAGCTCTGGGTGCCCCAGGCAAACACGAAGACCGTGAGGATGATCCATGGCATCCACGCCCGCATCACGGCAGGTTTGGCGTCGCTGGCAAAGGTTGCGCTGGGTTTCTCATCCGGGTCAGGCTCTACTCTGGAGTCGTCGGCCCGGCCTGACAACGCGGCGGAGGTATGCACAGTGGCCGGCTTCCAGACCTTCAAGAAACCGGTCAGGCAGGCCATGGAAATCAGCGCGGCGATTACATCCACCAGCATCGGCCCGTGGTAGTTGGACACGAGAAACTGCGGTATGGCGAAGCTGACCCCGGCGACCAGGATCGCCGGCCAGATTTCCAGCATCTTGCGCCAGCCGGCGAAGGCCCAGATCAGCCAGAACGGCACCATCACCGAGAAAAATGGCAGTTGCCGGCCGACCATCATCGACAGCTCCATTTCATCCAGCCCGGTCACTTTGGCCAGGGTGATGATGGGCGTGCCCAAGGCGCCGAATGCCACGGGGGCGGTATTCGCAATCAACGCCAGGCCAGACGCGGCCAGGGGCGAAAAGCCCAGCCCGATCAGAATGGCCCCGGTCACCGCCACGGGGGTGCCGAAACCGGCGGCTCCTTCGAAGAAAGCGCCGAAGCAGAAGGCAATCAGCAGCAGTTGCAGACGTCGATCGTCAGTGATGCGCGCCAGGGAGTCTTGCAGCACTTTGAACGAGCCGTTCTCGGTCGTCAGCCGGTGCAGGAAGATGATGTTGAGCACGATCCAGCCAATCGGCAGCAGACCGTTGGCGGCGCCGTAAAGCGCGGCCGAGCCCGCCATGTTCGCCGGCATGCCGAAGGCAAAAATCGCAATCAACAAGGCCGAGCCCAGGGCCAACAACGCCGCCAGATGCGCCTTGATGTGGAAAAACGCCAGGGAGGCCAGCATCACCACCACCGGCACCGCCGCCATGATGGTTGATAGCATGGGGTTATCGAAAGGGTCGTAGATTTGCTGCCAGACCATGTTCCACCTCTGCTTTTTATTGTTGGTAGCGCAGCCCCCCGTGGGGGAAGGTGGTTTGGAGTATAGGTGGCATTACGCTGCTGTCCTGGCGGGGGTGGTCTCAGTCTGAAGGGGCTGTTTTGCAGTCGGCGTCAGTAAGCGAGTAAACCGCTTTTCGTAGGAGCCAGCGGTGGGCGATCCGACTTGCCGGCGAAGGCACTCTTATGGACGCCTTCGCCGGCAAGCCTGGCTCCTACAAAGTCCTGACTCGCGTTGCGGTCAGATGCCGGGCTTTAGGGTCGCTGGAGTTTTTACAGACAAAAAAAGAGCCTCAAAGCTCTTTGATGGGGAGGAAGTAGAGCCCAGAGGCTCAAGATGCGCATGAAACAAGTGGTGAGCTTATTGGGGTTCAGTTCACTCACCACCTACGCAACGGCTTTAAACCTCCAACCGCTACGTATCAACATCGTAAGAAGCCGGGGGCTGGCACTCAAGTACCATTAGTCTAATCCTCCCGGCCAACCGGCCTGGCGCAGCGCTTTGAGCAAGGTGTTGGCATCCAGGCCCGGCACCGTATGGCCGTTGCCTTCGGTGGTGTTCGAGGCCAACAGGGCGTTGATGATGGCTTCTTCCACGGCTTCGGTGGCGGCCAGGAACAGCTCACTGATGTGGTCGTTGTTGACCATCCTCAGGTGGTCGCAGGTGGGGGCGCCTTTGCCTTCATAAGCGGCTGGCGGCACGTGCTGATTGCCGGTGGCGAAGGCCACGAAAATGTCGCCGCTGTGGTCTTCATTGCCGCCACCGGTGCGGGCCAGTCCGAGGCTGGCACGTTGCGCGAGGCGCGTGCATTGGTGTGGTAAAAGAGGCGCGTCGGTGGCCAGGCAGACGACGATGGAGCCCATGCCCGGATGGGGCAGGGAGGCTTTGAGGAAGGGCGAGTCGACCTGCTCCATATAACGCCCCACGGGGTAACCGTCGACGCGTAATTCGTGACGAATGCCGTGGTTGGCCTGGACGATTGCGCCGACGGTCCAGCCTCCTTGAGCACCATTCAGCCGTCGCGAGGCGGTGCCGATCCCGCCCTTGAATTCATGACAGATCATCCCGCTGCCACCGCCCACTGCGCCTTCGATGACCGGGCCGCCGACGGCTGCGTGCAGAGCTTCGGCCACATGTTCCGGACGTACATGAAAACCATTGATGTCGTTGAGCAAGCCGTCGAACGTTTCCAGCACCACGGGCATGTTCCAGTAAAGGCGCCCATCGTCGGATTGCTCCTGACGATCCAAAACGATCAGCGCATCGCGCACGATGCCCAGGCTATGGGTGTTGGTGAAGGCAATCGGGCTGGTCAGCAGACCGGCCTCGCGAATCCACTCAAGCCCCGTGGCGTCGCCATTACCGTTGAGCACATGGACGCCGGCGAAGCATGGCTGTTGATTGGCGGAACCGTCACGCGGCTCGATCAGCGTGACACCGGTATGGATGTTGCGGCCGCTGGCAGTTCGTCCTCGCACATTGCTGTGGCCGACCCGTACGCCGGGCACATCGGTGATGGCGTTGAGGGGGCCGGGTTGCAGTTGGCCGAACTGAATGTTCAGGTCGCGGGCACGTGGTTTCATGGTGGTTCTCATGTTCGATTGGTCTGAAAAAAGGGGGCTTATTGACCCGAAGGTAAGGAACCTGTGGGAGCGGGCTTGCTCGCGAAGGCGGCGGCACAGTCAATATTGATGTCGTCTGACACACCGCTTTCGCGAGCAAGCCCGCTCCCACAGGGATTGCGTAGGATCACTGACCGTTTTTCACGGCGCTCCAGACGCGCGTGCGTACGCGCTCGGTCGCCTTGGGCAGAGGTTCAAGGGTAAACAGCTTGGCCAAGGCCTCGGTCGGCGGGTAAATGGCAGGGTTGTTGCGAGTCGCCTCGGCCACCAGGCGGGTCGCGCTGCGATTGCCGTTGGGGTAGGACAGGTGGTCCGTGACCGGGGCGATGACTTCGGGGCGCATCAAGTAGTCGATGAACGCCAGGCCTTGCTGCGGATGCGGCGCGTCCTTGAGCAGCACCAAGGTGTCGAACCACACCGGCGCCCCTTCCTTCGGCAAGCTGTAGGCGATCTTCACACCATTGCCTGCTTGTTCGGCGTTGGTCTTGGCTTCCAGCATCGCGCCGGACCAACCCACCGCCACGCAGATGTTGCCGTTGGCCAGGTCGCTGATGAATTTTGAAGAATTGAAGTAGGCAATGTGCGGGCGCAGCTTGAGCAGTAGCGCCTGGACTTTCTTGTAGTCCTCGGGGTTGGTGCTGTTGGGCGGCAGGCCCAGGTAATGCAGCGCGACCGGCAGCATCTCCGAAGGCGAGTCGAGCATCGCCACGCCGCACTCGCCGAGCTTGGCCAGGTTCGCTTCGTTGAACACCAGCTCCCAGGAGTCCACCGGCGCCTTGTTACCCAAGGCGGCGCGGACTTTGTCGACGTTGTAGCCGATGCCGTTGGTGCCCCATAGATACGGCACAGCGTACTGGTTACCCGGATCGTTGTTGGCCAGTTTCGCCAGCAGCGCGGTATCCATGTTTTTGTAATCAGGCATTTGCGCGCGAGGCAGTGGTGCAAGCGCCCCGGCCTTGATCAGCGTCGGCAGGCTGAAGTTGCTGGCCACCACCACGTCGTAGCCGCTGCGGCTGGTCAGCAGTTTGCCTTCCAGGACTTCGGCGCTGTCGAAGGTGTCGTAAACCGGCTGGATCCCGGTGTCGCGCTTGAAATCCTGCAAGGTGTTGGGGCCGATGTAGTCGTACCAGTTGTAGACGTTCACGGTGGGGGCGTCAGCGGCGACCGCCGAGAGCGAAGCGCACAAACAGGCGCCCAGTCCCAGGTTGATATGCGAGCGATGACAACTCATGATGCGGCACTCCTGGCCTGCTGCAGGCCGGTGATGATCAGGTGCTTGCAGCGTATCGGCAGGCGGGGGACTCACCCATTCCCATCATGGGTTACTCGAAAGGGGTAGGGCGTGGACGCGTTGCTCAAAGAATTGCCGGTGCACCAGGGGTTGGCGCGGGTCTTTGCGGCGTTGGCTCAGGACGGGTTCTGGCGTGCGCTGGTGGACACGCTACGGCTATTGGTGCCACTGGATAACGCGTTGGTCGCGGTAATGCGATCGGGGCGGGTGCCCCGGCTGCTGATTGATTTCGACTCCAAGGGTGGCGCCGACGAGCATGAAGAACTGGCGGACTACAGCGCCGGCATGTACCTGCTCGATCCGTTCTACCAGGCCGCTTGTGCCGGTATTGCCGATGGCTTGCACAGCCTGGCCGCCGTGGCTCCCGACCAGTTTCAGCAGAGCGAGTATTACCTGAGCTACTTCCGCTCGGTGGTGGGTCGCGACGAGTTGCAGTTCATGGTCAACGTCGACGGCGCGGTACTCGGTTTATCGTTGGGGCGCTCGACGGTGTTCACCCTTGAAGAGCAGGGCCGTCTGCTGTGTGTGCGTGATTGGGTGCTGGCGGCCATGCGCCGTCACCTGCAACTGATGCCCCCGGAAGGGCCTACCGCCGAGGCTGTGGCTGGCGACTTGGCGACCCTGCTGGATCGCTTCGATGCGCGTTTGTCGGTGCGCGAAGTCGAAACGGCGCGGCTGATTCTCCAGGGCTTCTCCAGCAAAGCCATCGCCCAGCAACTGGGTATTTCCCCGGAAACGGTGAAGGTGCATCGGCGCAATCTCTATCACAAGCTCAATGTCAGTGGGCATGGCGAGCTGTTTGCGCTGGTGTTGCAGCCGCGTTGATACCTTGTGGGCGAGCGGTGACTCAGTTTTTCAGCGTGAACACCAACGCCTTCAACCCGCACTCAACATCGGCATCGGGAAACTCTGGCGGATTCTCCAGTCGCTGCTCAAACCGCAAGCTTGGCGCTTCGCGGGTGACGCCATCGATGAGAAAGTCCGCACCGAACGCCGGATCGTTCATGCAAGCCAGCACCGTGCCCTGTGGGCTGAGCAATTCCGGCAGGCGGCGCAGCACGCGCTGGTAATCCTTGGTCAGCAGAAAACTGCCTTTCTGAAAGGACGGCGGGTCGATGATCACCAGGTCATATGGGCCTTTGCCGATCACCTTGCCCCAGGACTTGAACAGGTCATGGCCGAGAAAACTCACGTTGCTCAAGTCATGCCCATTGAGCCGATGATTGTCGCGGCCACGGCTCAGGGCCGAGCGAGCCATGTCCAGATTGACCACATGCGTAGCGCCACCCGCAATGGCGGCCACCGAAAACCCGCAGGTATAGGCGAACAGGTTCAACACCCGCTTGCCATCAGCATTGGCCCGCACCCAATCGCGGCCGTAGCGCATGTCGAGGAACAGGCCGGTGTTCTGTTTGCGGCCCAGGTCCACGCGATAATGCAGGCCGCCCTCGGTGATCGTCATCTCGTCGATCGGCTCCCCGAGCAGCCATTCGGTGGTGCTTTCCGGCAGGTATCGATGTTGCAGCAGCAAGGTATGCGCGCCGGATGTCGCCCATGCAGGCGACTGCGTGATCGCCATCAGCCGCTGCTTCAAATCGTCCAGTTGCGACGCTTGCGGTTCCTTGAACACGCAGACCAGCACCACGCCTTGCAGCCAGTCGACGGTCAATTGCTCCAGCCCCGGCCAGCAGCGGCCACGGCCGTGGAACAGCCGACGGGTTTCTGCGGGCGCAGCCGCAAGCGCTGTCAGCAAATGGTCGTGGAGGACGGAGAGGGCATCTGGGTTCATCGGGCAAAGTCGGCCATGTATGGGGGGGCGGCATTTTAACCACAATTATGCGCTGACAAACGGTCGTATTTGTCAGCCTGGACGGAGAATGTCCAAGTCAGGTGTATCAAAAATGAATTTTCCACGAAGTCCGCTGTTCATACCTGTAGGTGGCGGATTTGAGCCCGCGCAAATCATTTACGTAATCAGGGAGTGACACAGTCATGGGTCCAGTATCAACGGCGGGCGCACACTTGTCTGACGGTTTGATTCTTGTGGTGGAGGACGACCCGTTGATTCTGGAGTTTCTTTGCGAAATTCTTCAGGAGGAGGGCTTTGCGGTTGAACCACAGGTCAGCGCAGACGCCGCGTCGCAGTTTCTGGAGCAGCACGCGCCGGAGGTAGGACTGTTGCTGACGGACATCACCATGCCGGGCAAACTCAATGGCGCGGACCTGGCCAATCAGTTCGGCGACCGTTGGCCAGACAAGCCAATCATGATCATGTCCGGCTTCGAAACCCCGAAAAGTTCGGGGGTCAAGCATCGGGTTGCGTTCATCAAGAAACCTTGGGCGGTGGGACAGTTGCTCGATTGTGTGCAAAACGCCTTGCATTCGAACCGGACCGTGTAGACGCAGCCTGCGGCAGCTCCCACGTGGGTGATGTACATTGCCTGACAACATTCGCCTGGTTCTGGAAGTCGCCCTTTGTCCATTCAAGCCTCCGTGTTCAATACCTCGTACCGCGCCTTTCTGTTCGATATGGACGGAACTGTCCTCAATTCCATCGCTGCCGCCGAGCGGATCTGGACCACCTGGGCCCTGCGCCACGGTGTCGATGTGGATACCTTCCTGCCGACCATCCATGGCGTACGCGCCATCGACACCATCACTCGTCTGGCCTTGCCCGGGGTGGACGCCGAAGCTGAAGCCGCGTGGATCACCGAGGCGGAAATCGAGGATGTGGAAGGGATTGTCGAAGTGGCCGGTGCGGCGAGTTTCCTCAAGTCGCTGCCCGCCAACCAATGGGCCATCGTTACCTCGGCGCCACGGGCGCTGGCCTTGCGCCGAATGGCGGCGGCAGGCATTCCCGAGCCTTTGGTGATGGTCACTGCCGAAGATGTCAGTGCCGGCAAACCCGACCCTGCGGGGTATCGGCTGGCCGCCAGTCGGTTAGGGGTCGAGCCCACCGAGTGCCTGATCTTCGAAGACGCCGCCGTGGGGATTCGTGCGGGTGAAGCGGCGGGCGGCCACGTCATGGTCATCACCGCGACCCATGTTCATCCGCTCCAGACCCCGCACGCCACTTTGGCCAGTTATGACTCGGTCGAGGCACGAGTGGATCTCCACAGCCAGATCAGCCTGTACACACTCTGATGTGGGAGGGCTTTCAGTTACATCAATGCTGAATGTACCGCCGCCTTCGCGGGCAAGCCTCGCTCCTACAGGAATCACCGCTACCCCTGTAGGAGCGAGGCTTGCCCGCGAAGGTGGTTAGTAGATCCCGGGAATCAATCGCCAACTACGGGCGCAGTAAGCCTCATATTCACCGCCAAACTGCGCGCGTAATAGCGCTTCTTCGGCGCGAATGCGGGCGATCAGCGGGATCAACATCAGCGCCACCAGCAGCAACCCGACGCCGGAGCGAAAGGCCAGCGCCCAGCCCACGCCATTGGTCAGCAGCCCCAGGTAACTGGGGTTGCGCAAGGTCCGATAAATCCCGTCGGTGACCAGGCGGTGCCCCGGCTGAATCGCCACCAGGCCGCTGAAGCGTTTGCCCAGCACAAACACCGGCCACATCCGCAGCGCGCCGCCGACGATGAACAGCAACGCGCCCAGCCAACGCACGCCCTCGCCACCGAAGGTCCAGAAGTCGATCCGGTCGGTATAGGCTGGCAGGTACCCACTCAACAGCCCAAGTACCCCGAAAACCGGCAATACCCAGCGATTGGCCCGGTCTTCACGTTCGCCGGAGCTCAGGTTGCCCTCGCTGAACAAAGACACGACCGCCATCACCAAGGTTGCAAACGCAATGACCACCAACGGTGGGTGCGAGAAAAAAGCTGCCAACCCGCCCAGCCCGAATACCGCCAGAGCGAGGTAGGCAAGGGTGCTGACGAGGGTGAAAAATGCGAGTTTGGCCGAGATTTTCATGACTGACTTCGCAAAGGACATGTAGGAGCTGCCGAAGGCTGCGATCTTTTGACCTTGACCCTTTCAATATCGCTCAAAAATCAAAAGATCGCAGCCTTCGGCAGCTCCTACGCGGGGCAGCGCGTTATCGCCAGGACGGTAGTCGCGGGGCTGGGTGAACTAAGCTTGGATAAGGATGATTCTATCTATTCACTCCCGGCGCGTTGAACATTTCGCTGGGCCGGGAGCGTCACAAGGAGCACACGATGCTTCACATCAGAACGCCCCTGATTCTGCACCCAGGCCTGTCAACACCGACCCGGCGAATCTGGCTCAAGCTGGAAAACCTGCAACCCAGCGGCTCGTTCAAACTGCGCGGCATGGGCCTGCTGTGCAGTCAGGCCGCGGAGCAGGGCAAGCGCAAAGTGGTCTGTCCTTCCGGGGGGAATGCCGGGTTGGCCACCGCTGTGGCCGCTGCCAGCCTGGGGCTGAAAGCCTGCATCGTGGTGCCGAATACCACCCCGGAAACCACCCGCGCCAGGATCAGGAAAACCGGTGCCGAGGTGATCGTTCATGGCAAGGTCTGGGACGAAGCCAATCAACGGGCGAAAGAACTCGCAAAGGGCGCGGACACCGAATACGTGCCCGCTTTCGATCATCCGGTGCTGTGGGAAGGGCACAGCACGATGATCGATGAAATTCTCGAGGACTGTCCTCAGGTCGATGTGTTGGTGACGTCGGTGGGCGGCGGAGGGTTGCTGGCGGGCCTGCTCACTGGACTGATTCGTCATCAGCGCATGGATTGTCGAATCGTTGCGTGCGAAACCCAGGGCGCAGCGTCTTTCGCGGCGGCCATCAGTGCCGGCCACCCGGTCAGATTGCCGCGCATCGACACCGTCGCCACCTCACTTGGCGCGGCGCAGGTGGCGGCCTGGCCGGTGCAACACATCCTCGATTTTGCGCATGAATGCGTGGTGCTCAGCGATGATGAGGCGATCATGGGCGTGGTCCGTTACGCCAACGACTTGCGTCAGTTGGTCGAGCCAGCGTGCGGCGTTTCATTGGCGGTGGCGTACCTCGACCATCCGGCGATTGCCGAGGCCCATGATGTGGTGATTGTGGTGTGCGGCGGCGTCAGCGTCAGCGCGCAATTGGTCGCCGGCTGGGCGCGCCTGTCCGCTGGGGCGCAAGCAACCTAGGGCTCGAACACTATCCCGGTGTTGCGAGCCCCACGGCTGACTTTTACAGGTTTCAGCGACTGACTGGACTTTATTGAGCGAGGATCGCTTTGGCCAGGTCCTCATCGCTTGCCTTGAGGTCGGGATGATTCTGTCGAATTTCCTTCAGCACCGACTCCAGATAAACGCCGCGAATCGTACCGCCACTTGCCACGAAGCTAGAGGCATCATCCCGTGCGGGAATCACGATTTTGTCATCCTTGAACGTCGAGTACAGCGATGCGGAGACCCCGGCCGAAGTGGCGACATCTTTTGCGTCTACATCGGCCATGGCCGAACCAACGGGCAAACAAAGCACTAGTGAAGATATGAGCAACAGACGGCGCATGACGGCGTCCTCCGAAAGCGTAAAGGAAGTAACACATAATTTAGGATGCCTGACGGTGCTCAGGAGTTCCCTGCCGATTCGATATAGGCACAGGTGAGCGCTCAGAACCGCACGGTTGCGCCATAGTCAGCCACTGATCACGCAGCCGGATCGTGGTACCTGACGAACACCCGACCCTACATAGACCGTAGGTAACCCGTGACGGGATCTTCATGGGCATGCTGGCGATAATCTCCAGCGTGGTCGATTATCGGGAGCGAGGGCTGGCTTGAATGGGGGGAGGGCAGGTGAACGTCGATATCGAATGCGTGGTGGTCGGGGCCGGTGTGGTCGGGCTGGCGGTGGCCAGAGCCCTGGCGCGGATCGGGCGAGAAGTGATTCTGGTCGAGGCGGGCGAGGGGATTGGCGTGGGCATCAGCTCGCGCAATTCGGAAGTGATCCACGCCGGGATCTATTACCCGAGGGGTAGTCTCAAGGCGCAGTTGTGCGTGGAGGGCAGGCAACGGCTGTACGCCTTCTGCGATGAACGCGGCGTCGATTACCGGCGTATCGGCAAGCTGATCGTGGCCACCGATGAACGTCAGTGCCATGCCTTGCAAGCATTGCTGGAACAGGGCCGGCGCAACGGTGTCGATGACCTGCAATGGCTGGATGCCGGGCAGGCGCAGGCGCTTGAACCGGCGTTATCCTGTGTTGCCGCGCTCTGGTCGCCGTCCACCGGCATCGTCGATTCCCATGCCCTGATGCTGGCGCTTCAGGCAGATGCTGAAGCGTGCGGTACTTCGATAGTCTTTCACACGCCCCTGGAATCCGCCCGTTGCACCGAGGACGGTTTCGAGCTGCAAATAGGTGGGGCTCAGCCGATGACGTTGAGCTGTCATCAGTTGATCAACTGCGCGGGATTGTCCGCGCCTGAAGTGGCGAGCCGGATCGAAGGCTTGCCAGCGCAGCACGTTCCCAAGGCCTGGCTGTGCAAGGGCAGTTATTTCAGTTTCAGCGGTCCGGCGCCGTTCCGGCATCTGGTTTACCCGGCACCGGAAAGCGCCGGGTTGGGCGTACACATGACCCTGGACCTGGGCGGTCAGGCGCGTTTCGGGCCGGATGTCGAATGGGTCGAGCAAGTCGATTACCGCGTCGATCCCCGCCGCAGCGAAGGTTTCTATCAGGCGATCCGGCGTTACTGGCCGGCATTGCCCGATAACAGCCTGCAACCGGCCTACAGCGGGATTCGCCCGAAGATCAGCGGGCCGAGCGAACCGGCCGCCGACTTCATCATCAGCGGCCCGGATGTGCATCGCGTACCGGGGTTGGTCAACCTGTTCGGCATCGAATCACCAGGGCTGACCAGTTGCCTGGCGCTGGCTGACCGGGTGGTGCAGCGTCTGATCTTGATTTGATTCGCGACGAAATCCTGTAGCCGCTGGCCCAATGTGGGAGCGGGCTTGCTCGCGAAACCGGTGTGTCAGGCAGCATCATTGTCGACTGGCAGTCCGTATTCGCGAGCAAGCCCGCTCCCACCTAGCGCCAGCTGCTACAACGGTCGTCGTGAAGGTGCCGGTTATCAGTGTCTGCGATGCCGTTCACCGCGAGGGCTATTCTTGGCAATGCGCCCATCCTCATGGGAGACCTCTGATGATCAACGTACGCACTGCCCGCATGCTCGCCGATTACAGGCACTGGGCCGATCAGCGACTCTTTGACAGCCTCATGGCGCTGCCACCGGAAGAGCTCAACCGCAAACGGGTGTCGGTGTTCAACAACATCATCGGCACCTTGAACCATATCTACGTGGTGGACTGCATCTGGCAAGCCCACCTGGAGGGCCGAGGGCACGACTTCAAAACCTCCCATGACCTGCTCCATACCGAACTCCCCGAGCTGCGAATGGCGCAACAGGAGATCGATCAATGGTTCTGTGGATGGAGTGCGGCCCAGACCGACGATTCTCTGGATCAACCCATCGAATTCACCTCCGTCTCGGGGGAAAGCGGGATCATGAGCGCCGGCGCGATGCTGTTGCATGTGGTCAACCACGCCAGTTATCACCGAGGCTGGGTGGTCCAGATGTACGTCGAGATTCCGGCCTTGCCGCCGATCACTGACCTGCCGGTGTTTTTGCGCGAGGTTCCGGGGTATTGAATCGAGTATCCGGGCCCAAGCAAATCCCCTGTGGGAGCGGGCTTGCTCGCGAAAGCGGTCTGACATTCAACAGTGATGTCGACTGATACACCGCTTTCGCGAGCAAGCCCGCTCCCACATTGGATCTTCTTTGTGATGGCGATGGTGTCAGGCCTGAGCAATCAAACTCTGCCGGCAATCAAGTACCAACAGCGCACCACCCAGTTCGCTGCTGCCCACTTCCAGCGTAAACCCATGCAGGCTGACAATCGCCGCGACGATCGACAACCCCAGCCCGAAACCGCTTTGCGGGTTACCGCCCTCGGCGCGATAGAAGCGCTGAAACACCGCCTCACGCTCGGCCAGCGCAATGCCGGGGCCGGAGTCGAGTACTTCGATTCGTGTATGCCCGGCGTCATTCATCCCACGCAAAATCACCTTGCCACCCGGCGGCGTGAATTTGATCGAGTTGCTCAGCAAATTCGCCACGGCTTCGAACAGCAGCGCCCGGTCGCCGTTGAACCGGGGCAGGGACTCGGGCAGTTGCAGTTCAAAGGTCAATTGGCCTTCTTCGGCCAGCGGCAGATAAAAGTCATGCAACTCTTGCAGCAACGGCACCGGGTCCAGTTGCACGAAACCCGAACGGCGCTGGCGATCCTCCAGCTCGGAAATTCGCAGCAAGCCACGAAAACGCGCCATCAAGGTATCGGCCTCGCCGAGCACCGAATCCAGTTGCACGGCCAGCGTCGAACCGTCATCGGCCTGCTGCTGAATCCGGTACAGCTGCGCCCGCAGGCGCGTCAGCGGTGTGCGCAGGTCATGGGCGATGTTGTCGCACACGCCTTTGACCTCGTTCATCAAGCGTTCGATGCGTTCGAGCATGGCGTTGACGATGGCGGCGAGCATGTCCAGCTCATCACGGCGGTTGGACAGCGGCAGGCGTCTGGTCAAGTCGCCGGCGACGATGGCTTCGGCGCTGGCCTGGATCGCCCGGATCCGCCGCAGCGGGCGCCGTCGCAATAAGTGCCAGCCGGCGATACCGGGCAGAATGGTCAGCGACACGCCCCACAGCAGCGCGTGCAGAATGATCCGGGTCACCGCAAACAACGAACCATTGTCCCGCACCAGTACCAGCCAGCGCCCGTCCAGGGTCCGGGTCGCCGCGGCATCGCAACTGTCGGCGGGCAGGGTCGGGTCGTCGGCATCGACGCAGTCGCCCAGGATGTGAATCTTGCCGTCCAGCGGCAGGCCTTGGGGGATCTGGCGCAAGGGGCCACTGAGGTAGCGCCGCTGGTCATCGAACAGGCCATAGGCATCGATGCCGCGAACGTCGAAGGTCACACTGGCGGCGAGGGCGTCCTCCAGTTGCGCGCCCTGAAATCGGGAAAACAGATGCTGACGTTGCATCAACGAATGCTTGGCCAAGGTGTCCAGGTAGCTGGACACCTCGTAGTACATGACCCCCATGAGAATCCCGCTCCAGGCCACGAACAGCGAACTGTAGAGCGCCAGCAAGCGGCTGCTGGAGGAGCGCCAGCCTTTAGAGGGGTTCAGCAATGACATAACCCGAGCCTCGCACCGTCCGAATCAGTGGGACTTTGCCTGGCGGGTCGATCTTTTTGCGCAGACGGCCGATGTGCACGTCGATCAGGTTAGTGCCGGGGTCGAAGTGATAACCCCAGACCTCTTCGAAAATCATCATCCGCGACAGAATCTGCCCGGTGTTGCGCATCAGAAATTCCAGCAACTTGTACTCGGTGGGCAACAGCGTCAGCAACTGGCTGTCGCGGCTGGCCTCGTGGCTGATCAGGTTCAGCTCCAGATCCGCCACGCGCAACGTGGTGGCCTGGGCGGTCACGGTGTTTTGCCGGCGCAGCAAGACTTCGACCCGGGCGGCCATTTCATCGGTGGCGAACGGTTTGGTCAGGTAATCGTCGCCGCCGGCGCGCAGGCCGCGCACCCGTTCATCGACATCGGAGAGGGCGCTGATCATCAGGATCGGCGTGACCACGCCCATGGTGCGCAGGGTGGTGACAATCGCCAGCCCATCGAGCTCCGGCAGCATGCGGTCGAGGGTGATCAGGTCGTAGTCACCGCTGACCGCGCGCGCAAGACCCTCGCGGCCATTGTCGACCCAATCCACGTCGAGGCCGTGGCTACTCAGTTCAGCGACGATTTCCCGGGCGGTCACAGCGTCGTCTTCGATGGTCAAGATGCGGGTCATAGGGCTTGCCTGATAATCGGTTCAATACGAAGTGGGGCTCATTTTGCCAAGAATTACGCGCGACTTTTTAAATTAACTTTCATGTTGTCTCGTGAGCCTGGCTGGAACGTTGATATCATCCGGCCATAACTCTAAAGGGAAGCTGCACTGTGCGCACTTTAATGGTTCGTGGCTGGATGCCGATGTTTTTGCTGTTGTTGTGCATGGTCGGCTCATCTACCTGGGCTGCCAACACGCCATGTTCGGGGAAGAAGGGCGGCATCGATCGTTGCGACGGCGATCTGTTCCTGTGCAATGACGGTTCCATCAGTGGTTCGAAGAAAAGCTGCTCGGCGATGTTTGGTAGTGAAAGCCAGGCGCGTCCGCAGACGCTGTTGCAGGATTCCGATGGTTGCGCCTGCGGCACCGGCACGTTCTGCACCGGGCCAAGAGGCGGGGTGTATTGCCTGACGCCCAGCGGCAACAAGAGCTACAAGCGCAAGTAATTCGTTTAGCGCAATGCATAAAACCCGCCGATATGGCCGGCTCCTTGCAAACTGCATGACCCTGAGAAGTTCATTGTTTTCAACTATTTGAAATAGAACGATTTATTTAAGTAGTGCGACTGGCACGTTGACTGCAATTGCTCGTTTGACGAGTTGTAACACCTGCCTGGAGCACTACAACAATGAACAGATCCTCTGATGGTTTTTATCCTGTCGCAGATGAGTTCAGCACGCTCTCGGGCGTGTCCTGGGCCGCTATCTTCGCCGGGGCCGCGGCGGCTGCGGCGTTGTCGCTGATTCTCGTACTGCTTGGTTTTGGCCTGGGTTTTTCGGCGGTTTCGCCGTGGGCCCATGAAGGCGTCAGCGCCAAGGGCCTGGGTATCTCGACGATTGTCTGGCTGGCCTTTACCCAGATCGTGGCGTCCGGGCTCGGCGGCTACATCGCCGGTCGCCTGCGGGTGAGGTGGGCCTACCTGCACGGCGATGAGGTTTACTTCCGGGACACCGCCCATGGCTTCCTGGCCTGGTGTATCGCGACGCTGGTGACCGCGACCCTGGTGGTCGGCTCGGTCAGCAACATCGTCAGCGGCGGCGTGCAGGCCGGGGCCACGGTCGCCGGCGGTGCCGCCAGCGCCATGACCCAGGCTGCCGGTAGCGCGGTCGGTCATACCGACAATGACCCGTACGGTTACTTTATCGACAGCCTGTTTCGTGATGATCGACCCGTCGCTGTCAGCGAGGACGCCGTCAATGGCACCGTCACCCGGATCTTCGCGCGCAGCCTGCGTAACGACGGTCAATTGGCGCCCGAGGATCGGACCTACCTGGCACAACTGGTCGCCCAGCGGACCAACCTCACGCAAGCGGATGCGGAACGTCGTGTCGATGAAGTCTATGCCCGCACCCAAAAAGCCGTCGCCGACGCCAAACTGGCTGCGCAACAAGCGGCTGACACCGCAGCCAAAGTCGCAGCCTTGACGGCGTTGTGGATGTTTGTCGCGCTGCTGGCCGGTGCATTTTTTGCCAGCCTCGCCGCGATCTTCGGCGGTCGTCGTCGGGATGCCGTGGAGTACCTGGAAACCGATGCCTACGTGACCACCACAACCACGACGTTGCCACCTGTTCGCTAACCCAGGAGAACCCTCATGCGCTCTATATTGCTGTTCCTTCTTGGCGTACCGATCCCGATCATCATTCTGATTGCCTTGCTCACGCATTGACTCCTTGAGGCGCTTGTCTACGCCGCTTTTACTTCAGGTAGAAGCGGCGTTTTGCTTTTCCGTCCCTGATACAGCGAGAATCACCCCTGTGTACGCACAGCTGCTTCCACTTAAATTTTGTGTTGCCTCACAGGAGAAATACCTTGGACAAAAAGGAAAGCAAACGGCAACTGGTGACGATGCTCGAAAGCGGGCGTTCGAAGACCGAAATTTTCAAGACGCTGTCCGGCGGGGAGGTCAAGGATCGGGTGCTGGCGTACTGGATCGGTGCCTATGCGGACCCTGCGCTGTGTCAGCGGCACTCCGGCAAGATCAAGGCATTACTGTTTCTGACGATTGCTCAAGCGTTGCTCGGTGCAGTCTTCGGATTCTTCCTCGGCTCGATGATCGGGCCAGGTGCCGCTGTGTTTTTCACCCTGTTTGCCGCAGGGGTGCCGCTGCTGTTCGCCTGGGGTTTTTACAGGAATGTTGCGCAGGCCTACACCATTTACGTGATCCTGTCCCTGAGCCAGTTTCCACGCATGTTTCAGGGGTTTGAGGAAGATCCGTTGCTGACGCTCATGGGTGCGGCAATCACCTTGGGCATGGTGTTTTTCGTCGCTTACCTCAAGACGCTGTTGTTCCCGGATCTGGGCTTCCTGGGCTCGAAGAAAGTCAAAGGGCACTACGTGTTTTCCAGCTGAAGATCGGTGCCGGGCGCGGCAGAAATGGAGTGCTTGAGGACGCCTTCGCGGGCAAGCCTCGCTCCTACAGGTTCTGCGCCGATCATGCGGGCACTGATTACCTGTAGGAGCGAGGCTTGCCCGCGAAGACTTCGGTACTGGCGCAACAATTCTCAATCGATCGGCGTACCGACAAACACCTCAAGCCCCTCGGCATACGCCGTGAACGCGCTGATCCGTGGAAACTGCGCAACCTCCACCTGATCCGGCACCATCAGGTTGGTAAAACTCCAGGCCACCGCCAGGGTAATTCCGTCTTGCGCAATCGAACCGTCGGTTTTCAGCGGCTGTTTTTCCAACTCCCGCTCCAGCGCCGAATACGCCGCAGCCAATTGTCCTTCGACTCGTTCCACCCAAGGCGCGTACTGAATTTCCGCTGGCCGCAGGTTACGTTCGTAATAAAGCTGCACCGATTTCTCACATGCTGCCAACGCCAGGCCGGTCAGCCGTAGCGAGCGCAAACGTTGCTCCAGATCGTTGGGTATCAGGCTGTTACCCGGCGCAGCCAGAGCTTCCAGGTAGTCGATGATCAGCGTCGAATCCATCAACACCTCGCCATCATCCAGCACCAGGGTCGGCGCCTTCACCACCGGGTTGATCTGCTGGAACTGCGCGAAGTTTCTGAACACCGAAACCGACTCATGCTCCAGCGGTATGCCCAGGCACTTGGCGGAAATGGCGACGCGCCGCACGTAGGGCGAATCCAGCATGCCGATCAGTTTCATTGAGCCTCTCCTTGACGGTCCTTGGGGGATGGACAACCTTAGCTGAGGTTCAGCGACCTGCAAACGGCCTCGCGCTAATCCTCAAAACCTACCTGCTCATGAATCTCATCAACCTTCAATTCCAGTCGATAAGCCACGGCGATAAACAGCGCCTGGCACAGGCACAAGGTCGCACTCAGCGAGCGGAAGGCAAACGAGCTGCCTTCGTTGACCAGCAGCACAGTGTTGGCGCGCTTGGCCAACGGTGAAAGGTTGCTGTCGGTGATGATCAGGGTTTTCGCCTGATGGTGCTGGGCAATACGCAGGCAGTGCTGGGTTTCCTTGCCGTAGGGCGTGAAGCTGATGGCAATCACCAGGTCATTGGCGCGCACGCTGCGCATCTGCTCGCGGTAACTGCCGCCCAGACCCGACACCAAGTGGATGCGCTTGTTGGTGTGTTGCAGGTTGTAGACCAGGTAATCGGCCACCGCGAACGAGCGACGCACCCCGACCACGTAGATGTTGTCGGCATTCACCACCAGGTCCACGGCTTTGTCGAAGGCCTGGTCATCGAGTTCCAACCCTAGCCGTTCAATGCCCGACAGGGTGGCGTTGATGCATTCGCGCGCCAGATCGCCGCCGCTGGCCTTCTGGGACTTGTTGGCGATCATGCTGCGGATGCGCTGCTGGTAGTTCTGCACCGGCGTGGTCTTGTGGGTGTAGGCCTCGCGAAACAGCGCCTGCATTTCGCTGAAACCGCTGAAGCCGAAACGCTGGGAAAACCGCACGATGGCCGACGGGTGCACTTCGCATTCGCGGGCGATGTCGCTGATGCGGTCGACCATGATCCGGTCGCTCTGCTGGCTCATGTAGCTGGCGATGCGTTTGAGCTGGCGCGGCAGGCTTTCGTATTCATCGGTGATCAGCTGCAACAAACGCTCGGCATTGATCGGAGGGCTGGCGAGATCGCTGTCGGGCGTGCTCTCGGTCGTAGCCGGCTGATCGGTGCGGGACATAAGGAATCCTTCTGGCTTGTGCTTATAGAGATGACAGGCGGGTCATCCCCTGACAATAGGTTGGCTGTGCGCAGTCTACAGGGTAGGCCGGAATAAAATCTTGAGCTTGCGCCCGCCTTGGGGTCTGCTGAAACGATGCACTGTGTCTGGAACGCTTGTGTAGAAGTTTATTGGAAAAAATATTCCACGCAAAAAATATTTGGAATAATTATTGATTGTTCAGTCCCGGTCGTTTTAGTCTGCATCCACCAAGAGTGTTCGGCGCCTTCATCGCCCCGAACGCAGGCTGATAAAAATAACAGGAGCCAGCATGGGCCAGACTCGTTTTGCCAGTGGGCGTCAATTGGATCTGATTTGCCTGGGGCGCCTAGGCGTCGACCTCTATGCGCAGCAAGTCGGAGCGCGGCTGGAGGATGTAAGCAGCTTCGCCAAATACCTCGGCGGTTCGTCCGCCAACATCGCCTTCGGCACCGCTCGGCTAGGTCTGAAGTCGGCGATGCTGAGCCGGGTAGGAGACGACCACATGGGTCGCTTCCTCGTTGAATCGCTGACCCGTGAAGGCTGCGACGTCAGCGGCATCAAGGTCGATCCGGAACGCCTGACCGCCATGGTCCTGCTGGGCCTCAAGGACCGTGAAACCTTTCCCCTGGTGTTCTACCGCGAAAACTGCGCCGACATGGCGTTGCGCGCCGAAGACATCAACGAAGCCTTTATCGCCTCCAGCAAAGCCTTGCTGATCACCGGCACCCATTTCTCCACCGATGGCGTCTACAAGGCGAGCATCCAGGCGCTGGACTATGCCGAAAAGCACAACGTCAAACGGGTGCTGGACATCGACTATCGCCCGGTGCTCTGGGGGCTGGCCGGCAAGGCGGACGGCGAAACCCGGTTCGTCGCCGACCAGAATGTCAGCCAGCACGTGCAGAAAATCCTCCCGCGTTTCGACCTGATCGTTGGCACTGAAGAAGAGTTTTTGATCGCCGGTGGTTCCGAAGATTTGCTCACTGCGCTGCGCAATGTCCGGCAACTGAGCGCGGCCACCTTGGTGGTCAAGCTCGGCCCGCAAGGCTGCACGGTGATTCACGGATCGATTCCGGCGCGTCTCGAAGACGGCGCGATCTACCCCGGCGTGCGCGTCGAAGTGCTGAATGTGCTGGGGGCCGGCGATGCCTTCATGTCCGGTTTCCTCAGCGGCTGGCTGGAGGACGCCAGCGTCGAGCGTTGCTGCCAGTTGGCCAATGCCTGCGGTGGCTTGGTGGTGTCGCGCCATGCATGCGCCCCGGCGATGCCGACCCGTGCCGAACTCGACTATCTATTCAACAGCCCGGTACCAATTACCCGGCCGGATCAGGACGCCGTGTTGCAGCGTCTGCATCAGGTCAGTGTGCCGCGCAAACAGTGGAAACAACTGTTCATCTTTGCCTTCGATCATCGCGGGCAATTGGTGGAGCTGGCCCACAAGGGCGGTCGCGACCTGAACGCGATCGGCGAACTCAAACAACTCTTTATCCAGGCCGTGGAACGGGTCGAAGCGGATTTGCGTGAGCAGGGCGTCGACGCCGACGTCGGCTTGCTGGCCGATCAACGTTTCGGTCAGGACTCGCTGAATGCTGCCACCGGTCGCGGCTGGTGGGTGGCGCGGCCGGTGGAAGTACAGGGTTCGCGACCATTGGCGTTCGAACACGGTCGCTCGATTGGCAGCAACCTGATCGCTTGGCCACAAGAGCAGATCATCAAATGCCTGGTGCAATTCCACCCCGACGACGAACCCCTGCTGCGTCTGGAGCAGGAAGCGCAGATCAAGGGTTTGTATCAGGCCTCGCAAGTCAGCGGTCATGAACTGCTGCTGGAGATTATTCCGCCCAAGGATCACCCATCACAGCATCCGGACGTGCTGTATCGCGCGCTGAAACGCCTCTACAACCTGGGTATCTACCCGGCGTGGTGGAAGATCGAAGCGCAAAGCGCCGAGGAATGGAAACAACTCGACGAGCTGATTCAGGAGCGCGATCCGTACTGCCGTGGCGTGGTGCTGCTGGGCTTGAATGCACCGGCGGCGGCGTTGGCCGAAGGGTTTCAGCAGGCCAGCCAGAGCCAGACCTGTCGTGGTTTCGCCGTAGGCCGGACGATTTTCCAGGAGCCGAGCCGCGCGTGGATGGCCGGTGAAATCGACGACGAAACGCTGATCCGCCAGGTGCAGGGCACGTTCGTCGAATTGATCGATGCCTGGCGCACGGCCCGGGCCTGACGTAACACCGCGTTATCGTTCTTCGCGGGCAAGCCTCGCTCCTACGGGAAGCTGCGGTGTTCTGTAGGAGCGAGGCTTGCCCGCGAAGGCGGCCTCAGACTCAACGGTAATTTAGAAAACAATAAAAGGTGCAGCCATGCCCGCTATCCGAATTGGCATCAACCCGATCTCCTGGAGCAACGACGACTTGCCGTCCCTCGGTGGCGAGACGCCGTTGAACACCGCCCTCAGCGAAGGCAAGGACATCGGCTACGAAGGCTTCGAACTCAACGGTAAATTCCCCAAGGATGCCAAAGGCGTCGGCGACGTGCTGCGGCCCTACGATCTGGCGCTGGTGTCCGGCTGGTATTCCAGCCGTCTGGCCCGCCGTTCCGTGGCCGAGGAAATCGACGCCATCGCCAGCCATGTCGAGCTACTGGCGAAGAACGGCGCCAAGGTGCTGGTGTATGGCGAAGTCGCCGACTCGATTCAAGGCCAGCGCATTCCGCTGGTCGAGCGCCCGCGTTTTCACACCGAACAGGCCTGGCAGGATTACGCCGACAAACTCACCGAACTGGCACGCTTTACCCTGTCCCAGGGGGTGCGCCTGGCGTATCACCATCACATGGGCGCCTACGTCGAATCCCCGGCGGACATCGACAAACTGATGGCATTGACCGGCAGCGAAGTCGGCCTGCTGTTCGATTCGGGCCACTGCTACATGGGCGGCGGTGAACCCTTGCAGGTGCTGCGCAAACACATCGAACGCATCTGCCACGTGCATTTCAAGGACGTGCGCAAACCGGTGGTGCAACTGGCGCGCAACAACCTGTGGAGCTTCCCGGACTGCATCATCAATGGCACGTTCACCGTGCCCGGCGATGGCGATATCGATTTTGGCGCCTTGCTCGACGTGCTGCTGGGCGCCGATTACCACGGCTGGCTGGTGGTCGAGGCGGAGCAGGATCCGGCGGTGGCACCGAGTTATGTCTATGCCAAAAAAGGCTACGACACGCTGCGTGCGCTGCTCGACGAGAGGATTAAGTGATGAGCCTTTTGGTCAAGAGCAATGCACGCGGGCGGACCATGGTCGAGTTGGGGCAAGGGGAGCTGGAGTACGTCGGCTTCGCCGCGTACCGCCTGAGCCTCGGCGAAACCCTGCCGGTCAGCGCCGGTGACAAGGAACTGTGCCTGGTGCTGCTCAGCGGTCGGGTCAGCATCAAGGGCGAAGCGCCGGGGCAGGGCGCGTTCGATTGGGACAACATCGGCGATCGCCAATCGGTGTTCGAAGACAAGTCGCCGTTCGCCGCGTACTTGCCACCGGGCAGTCAGGCGCAAGTGGTCGCACTCAGCGACGTGCAGATCGCCGTCTGCGCCGCGCCCGGTTCGACCGCCGAAAACCTCGGCCCACGGCTGATCAAACCCGACAGCATGAAGCGCAGTGTGCGTGGCAAGGGCGCCAACACCCGTTACGTCTGCGACATCCTGCCGGACACCGAACCGGCCCATTCGCTGCTGGTGGTGGAAGTGCGTACGCCGTCCGGGCACTCCTCGAGCTACCCGCCGCACAAGCACGACACCGACGATCTGCCACACCAGAGTTTTCTCGAAGAAACCTATTACCACCAGATCAATCCGCCCCAGGGCTTCGTGTTCCAGCGGGTCTACACCGACGATCGCAGTATCGACCAGGCCATGGCCGTGGAAAACAGCGACCTGGTCGTCGTGCCCAAGGGCTATCACCCGGTCAGCGTGCCCTACGGCTACGAGTCGTATTACCTGAACGTGATGGCCGGGCCGAAACGCGTCTGGCAGTTCCATAACGATCCGCAGCACAGTTGGCTGCTTGAGCTCTGAACTAAAAAGCCTGAATTTCAACATTCAAAGGGAGAACAAGAACAATGAGCGATGCCCCGGTAATAGGCCATTACATCGACGGTCAGGTGCAAGACAGCGGCAACGAGCGGTTCAGCAATGTCTTCAACCCGGCCACCGGCGCGGTACAGGCGCGGGTCGGGCTGGCCAGCCAGAAGACCGTGGACGAAGCCGTGGCCTCGGCTCTGAAAGCCTTCCCTGCGTGGTCCGAGCAATCGTCCCTGCGCCGTTCGCGGGTGATGTTCAAGTTCAAGGAACTGCTCGACCGCCATCACAATGAACTGGCGGAAATCATCAGCCGCGAACACGGCAAGGTGTTCTCGGACGCCAAGGGCGAAGTGACGCGCGGCATCGAAATCGTCGAGTACGCCTGTGGCGCACCGAACCTGCTGAAAACCGATTTCAGCGACAACATCGGCGGCGGCATCGACAACTGGAACCTGCGCCAGCCGTTGGGCGTCTGCGCCGGTGTCACGCCGTTCAACTTCCCGGTGATGGTGCCGCTGTGGATGATCCCGCTGGCGCTGGTCACCGGTAACTGCTTCATCCTCAAACCCTCCGAGCGCGACCCGTCGGCCAGTTTGCTGATGGCGAAATTATTGACCGAAGCCGGGTTGCCGGACGGTGTGTTCAACGTGGTCCAGGGCGACAAGACCGCGGTCGATGCCTTGCTGCAACACCCGGACATCGAGGCGATTTCCTTTGTCGGCTCGACACCGATTGCCGAGTACATCCACCAGCAAGCGACCTCGCGCGGCAAACGCGTACAGGCGCTGGGCGGGGCGAAGAACCACATGATCGTCATGCCCGACGCCGATCTGGATCAAGCGGCAGATGCGTTGATCGGTGCCGCTTACGGCTCGGCCGGTGAGCGCTGCATGGCGATTTCGATTGCCGTGGCCGTCGGTGAAGTCGGCGACCAGTTGATTGCCAAACTGCTGCCGCGCATCGACCAATTGAAGGTCGGCAATGGCATGCAGGGCGACAGCGACATGGGACCGCTGGTGACCGCCGAGCACAAGGCCAAGGTCGAGGGCTTTATCGGTGAAGGCGTGGCCCAGGGCGCGCAGCTGATTGTCGACGGGCGCAACTTCAAGGTGCCGGGGGCCGAGAACGGCTTTTTCGTCGGCGCGACGCTGTTCGATAACGTCACCACTGAGATGAGCATCTACCAGCAAGAGATCTTCGGCCCGGTGCTGGGCATCGTGCGCGTGCCGGATTTCGCCAGCGCCGTGGCGCTGATCAACGCCCATGAGTTCGGCAACGGCGTGTCGTGTTTTACCAGCGATGGCGGCATCGCCCGCTCGTTTGCCCGCAACATCAAGGTCGGCATGGTCGGCATCAACGTACCGATTCCAGTGCCCATGGCCTGGCACTCGTTCGGCGGCTGGAAGCGCTCGCTGTTCGGTGATCACCACGCTTACGGTGAAGAAGGCATCCGCTTCTACAGCCGTTACAAAAGCGTGATGCAGCGCTGGCCCGACAGTATTGCCAAGGGCCCTGAATTCAGCATGCCGACAGCCAAATAATTCACTTGTGCGGAGAACAACAAAAAATGAGCAAACCCCTGCGTTTCGCCCTGAATCGTATGGTCGCCCCACGTTTGTCCCTGCCCGCGTTCATTGAGTTGGCGGTGACCCTCAAGGCCGACGCCATCGAGATCCGCAACGACCTCAAGGGTGTCGAGATCGAGGACGGCACCGCGCCCGAACACGTGCGTGAGCTGTGCGCGGCCAAAGGCATCACCGTGCTGTCGATCAACGCGCTGTATCCGTTCGATGTGTGGAATGACGAGCGCCGCGCACACGCGCTGAAGCTTGCTGCTTATGCCCGTGATTGCGGCGCGCAGGGTTTGGTGATGTGCCCGTTGAACGACCGCGCCGATCCACGAACCGAGGCGCAGCGTGCTGCCGGCCTGCGCACGGCGTTGAGTGAATTGGCACCGATCCTGCGCGATCACGGCATCCTCGGTTTCATCGAGCCGCTGGGTTTCGAAGAATGCTCGCTGCGGCGCAAACGCACGGCGGTCGACGCGATCAAGGCCATCGGTGGGCTGGATGTGTTCCGTCTGGTGCATGACACCTTTCACCATCACTTGGCCTGCGAACATGAGTTCTTCCCCGAGCTGACCGGGCTGGTGCACATCTCCGGCGTCGAAGATGCCGAGGCGCCACTGGCGACCATCCGCGACGGCCACCGGGTGCTGGTGGGCGAGGGCGACATCCTCGGTAACGCGGCGCAGATCGAAACCTTGCTCGCGACCGGCTACAGCGGCTACCTGTCGTTCGAACCGTTCGCCGACAGCGTCCATGGCCTGGCGGATATCCAGACGGCGATTAGCGCGAGTATGGATCACCTGCAGAAATCCCTGAGCTGACACCGTTATCGAACTGATGGAGACCAACTGTGGGAGCGGGCTTGCTCGCGAAGACGGCGGCACATTCAACATTGAAGTCGCCTGACACACCGCCTTCGCGAGCAAGCCCGCTCCCACATTGATCGGATTTGCATACAGAAAAGGTGCAAGCATGACCACAACAAGACTGACCATGGCCCAGGCCCTGGTGAAATTCCTCGATAACCAGTACATCGAGGTCGATGGGGTTCAGAGCAAATTCGTCGCCGGGATCTTTACCATTTTCGGCCACGGTAATGTGCTGGGTCTGGGGCAAGCCCTGGAACAGGACAGCGGCGACCTGATCGTCCATCAGGGCCGCAACGAGCAAGGCATGGCCCACGCCGCCATTGGTTTCGCCAAGCAACACCTGCGACGGAAGATCTACGCCTGCTCTTCATCGGTAGGGCCGGGGGCGGCGAACATGCTGACCGCTGCTGCGACGGCCACTGCCAACCGCATCCCTTTGCTGCTGTTGCCCGGCGACGTCTACGCCTGCCGCCAACCGGACCCGGTGTTGCAACAGATCGAGCAGTTCCACGACCTGAGCATCAGCACCAACGATGCGTTCAAGGCCGTGAGCAAATACTGGGACCGGATCAACCGTCCCGAGCAACTGATGACCGCGGCGATCCACGCCATGCGCGTGCTCACCGACCCCGCCGAAACCGGCGCGGTAACCCTGGCCTTGCCGCAAGACGTGCAGGCCGAGGCGTACGACTACCCCGATTACTTCCTGCAAAAACGCGTACACCGCATCGAGCGCCGCCCGGCCACCGAAGCGATGCTCGGTGATGCCTTGGCGCTGTTCAAAGGCAAGCGCAAGCCGCTGATCATCTGTGGCGGTGGGGTCAAATACTCCGGCGCCAATGCAGCGTTGCAGGCGTTCGCTGAGCGCTTCGATATTCCCTTTGCCGAAACCCAGGCCGGCAAGAGCGCGGTGGTGTCCAGCCATCCGCTGAATGTCGGCGGGATCGGCGAAACCGGTTGCCTGGCGGCGAACCTGTTGGCCAAGGATGCTGATTTGATCATCGGTGTCGGCACTCGCTACAGCGATTTCACCACCGCGTCGAAATCCTTGTTCAAGCACCCGGACGTGCAATTTCTCAACCTCAATATCAGCCCCTGCGATGCCCTGAAGCTCGACGGCGTGCAACTGCTGGCAGACGCCAAAACCGGCTTGAGCGCCTTGGCCGATGTGTTGGGCGACTATCGCTCCAGTTGGGGTGATCAAACCCGCCAGGCCAAGGCGCAACTGGATGAAGAAGTCGATCGCATTTATCAGGTCGAATACCAGACGAAAGATTTCGTCCCGGAAATCAACGATCACATGGACCCGGCAGTGCTGCGCGAATTCATCGAGCTGACCGGCTCCTGCCTGACCCAGAGCCGGGTGCTTGGCGTGCTCAATGAAACCCTGGCCGATGACGCCGTGATCGTCGCCGCCGCTGGCAGTTTGCCCGGTGACCTGCAGCGCAGCTGGCGCAGCAAGGGCGTGAACACTTACCACGTCGAGTACGGTTATTCGTGCATGGGTTACGAGGTGAACGCCGCGCTGGGCGTGAAGCTCGCCGAGCCTGAGCGCGAGGTCTACGCACTGGTGGGCGATGGCTCCTACATGATGCTGCACTCGGAGCTGGCGACCTCGATCCAGGAGCGGCGCAAGATCAACGTGGTACTGCTGGACAACATGACCTTCGGCTGCATCAACAACCTGCAAATGGAACACGGCATGGACAGCTTCGGCACCGAGTTCCGGTTCCGTAATCCGGAAACCGGCAAGCTCGATGGCGGCTTCGTGCCGGTGGATTTCGCCATGAGCGCGGCGGCTTACGGCTGCAAGACTTACAAAGTGAACACCGTTGAAGAGCTGCGAGCCGCGTTGGCCGATGCGCGTTTGCAAACGGTGTCGACGCTGATCGACATCAAGGTCCTGCCCAAAACCATGATTCACAAATACCTGTCGTGGTGGCGGGTCGGCGTGGCGCAAGTCTCCACCAGCGCCCGCACCGATGCGGTGGCCAAGACCCTCAATGAACGACTGGCCAAGGCCCGTCAATACTGATTGCCCTGAACGAACCCACAGGAGTGTTTATATGTCTTTGCTTTCCAATTCGTTGCGGATCGGCGTTATCGGCACCGGGGCCATCGGCCAGGACCACATCCGTCGTTGCAGCCAGACCTTGCTCAACAGCCAGGTCGTCGCGGTCACCGACATCAATTTGCAGCAAGCGGCCAAGGTCGTTTCCGATCTGAAGCTGACTGCCGAGGTCTATCCTGACGGTCATGCGTTGATCAAGGCGCCGGAAGTCGACGCGATTCTCGTGACCTCCTGGGGCCCGAGCCACGAAGAATTTGTACTGGCAGCGATTGCCGCTGGCAAACCGGTTTTCTGCGAGAAACCGCTGGCGGTCACTGCCGAAGGCTGCCGCAAGATCGTCGAGGCCGAAGTGGCCCATGGCAAACGGCTGGTGCAGGTCGGTTTCATGCGCCCGTACGATGAAGGGTATCGGGCGTTGAAAGCAGTGATCGACAGCGGCCAGATCGGCGAGCCGTTGATGCTGCATTGCGCCCACCGCAACCCGACCGTGGGTGAAAACTACAAGACTGACATGGCGATCACCGACACGCTGATCCATGAGCTGGACGTGTTGCGTTGGTTGCTCGACGACGATTATGTGTCGGTGCAAGTGGTGTTCCCACGCAAGACCAGCAAGGCCCACGCCCATTTGAAAGACCCGCAGATCGTATTGCTGGAAACCGCCAAGGGCACCCGTATCGATGTGGAAGTGTTCGTCAACTGCCAGTACGGCTACGACATCCAGTGCGAAGTGGTGGGGGAGACCGGCATCGCCAAACTGCCGGAGCCGTCGCAGGTTCAATTGCGCAGCGGGGCGAAGCTGTCCAATGCAATTTTGATGGACTGGAAGGACCGGTTCATCGCCGCGTATGACGTCGAATTGCAGGCGTTCATCGATGGAGTGCGGGCCGGGCAGGTCGGCGGGCCGTCGGCATGGGATGGTTTCGCGGCAGCGGTGGCAGCGGATGCCTGCATCGAAGCGCAGAGCAGCGGCCAGATCGTAAAAGTCGGCCTGCCAGACCGCCCCCGTTTCTACGGCTAACCCCGATCCCTCTGTAGGAGCGAGGCTTGCCCGCGAAGACGTCGGCACATTCAACATTGATGTCGGCTGAACGTGCGCCTTCGCGGGCAAGCCTCGCTCCTACAGGGGTTGGTGTCTGGGTTCAGATTCTGGTTAAGGAGAACAAAAAAACATGCGCATCGCACTAGACCCCTACATGTACCGCAACCTGTCCCTGGGCAAGATGGTCGACAAGGTTGCCGAGCTTGGTTACGAACACATCGAGCTGTCGCCCCGGGAAGATTTCCTGCCGTTCTATAAAGCCCCGCGGGTCGACAAGGCGCGGATCAAGGAATTTCGCAAAGCCCTGAGCGACACCGGAGTCAAACTCTCTTCCTTGTTACCGATGTACCACTGGGCAGCCGCCGATGAAGGTTTGCGTGTGGCCGCCGTGCGTAACTGGAAGCGCGCGATCCAGATTGCCGTGGAGATGGACTGCGAACTGGTCAACACCGAGTTCACCGGCCAGTCGGACAACCCGCTGGTGTGTGAAAACCAGTTCATGCGCTCCATGGACGAACTGATCCCCGAGTTCGAACGCGAAGGTATCAAGCTCGATATCCAGGCCCACCCTTATGACTTCTGCGAGCGCAATAACGAGTCGGTGGACATCATTCGCGGTCTGGACCGGGACTGGATCAACTACCTCTATGCTGCGCCGCACACGTTTTTCTATGACGACGGTGTCGGTGACATCGCCTCGATGCTCAAGTACGCCGGCTCGAAACTGAGCCACTTGATCATCGCCGACACCTACAACCACAAGGCTTCCTCGGGCTTGCGCTACATCGTCAACCCGCCGGGCGTCACCGCCACCGTGCACCAGCATCTGGACATCGGCCAGGGCGAGGTCGACTGGGAAGCATTTTTCGGCACCCTGCGCGAGATCAAGTTCGATGGCATCGCGACCGTCTCGGTATTCGCCTGGGAAGACCGGCCGGACGAGTCCAATCGCATGATGCTTGAACGCGTGACCCGCGAACTCTGCCAATAACCCCGGCATACACAAAACCTGTGGGAGCGGGCTTGCTCGCGAAGACGGCGGCACATTCAGCATTGATATCACCTGACACATCGCCTTCGCGAGCAAGCCCGCTCCCACAAGGTCCGTGTGCATCCGGTGATTAACTATAAGGAGAATACTTTCATGCGTATCGGACTTGTCGGTTACGGCCATGGCGGCCGGTTTTTTCATGCTCCGCTGATCAGCAGTTTGCCGGCGGCGACCTTTGTAGGCGTGGTCACCCGTGCTGCCGAGCGCCGACAACTGCTGGCGGCGGAACATCCCGGTGTGCCGGCTTTCGACAGCATCGGCCAACTGGTCGAAGCCGGGGTCGATGTGCTGGTGATCTCCACACCGCTCAAAGGTCGCCCGGCGCTGGTGCTCGACGCCATCGAACACGAAGTGGCGGTGGTCAGCGACAAGCCGTTCGCTGGTGATGCGCAACAAGCGCAAACCCTGATCACCATGGCCGAGCGCCAAGGCGTGCAACTGAGCGTCTACCAGAACCGGCGCTGGGACTCGGACTTTCTCACCGTGCGCAAACTCATCGAGTCCGGTGCGCTGGGTCAGGTCACCCGTTTCGAATCGCGGATCGAGCGCTATTCGCCGCAGTCGGTGAACAACGGCAGCGGCGGCGGTTTCCTGCGCGATCTGGGCAGCCATCTGGTGGATCAGGCGCTCTTGTTGTTCGGCCCCGTCACCCGGGTTTACGCCGAACTGGATTACCTCGAAAAAGGCCAGGCCTTCGACAACGGCTTCTTTATGTCCCTGACCCATGCCAACGGCGTGATCTCGCACCTGGGCGGCAGTTGCCTGCAAAACACCCCCGGCCCGCGCTTTCGCGTGACCGGCACCCAGGGTTGCTACAGCGTCGACGGTCTGGACGGGCAGGAGGCGTCGACCCTCGCCGGGCTCACGCCGAAATCCGAAGGCGAGCGCTGGGGCGTCGAAGAGCATCGGCGCTGGGGCTGGTTCGAGCAGGGCGAGGTGCGTGAGCGGGTGCCGTCCGAGCGTGGCTGCTGGAATCAGTTCTATTTGCAGCTACAAACCGCGTTACAGAGCGGTGGCCCACTGCCGGTCGAGGCACGTGATGCACTGGCGACCACCCGCGTGCTAGACGCTGCGCGGCTCAGCTTTGAGCGACATCAAGTGGTGGCACTGAGCCCGTTCGACAGTCATGGAATAAAATCAGAATAAAATTCTAAAATGAGTTGATATAGAAATTATTTTCCAATAAAGTCATTTCCAGGTTGCCGACTATCAACGTCCGATCACGCTCAAGCAGGCCTTGAACGAGTGAAGGACGCACCAAAAACAAGAAACAAAGCCAGGTACCGTCGATGAAAACCTTCAACTCTGCTCTGCATGCTTTACGTTCCGCGCTGCACCTCTCTCGCGACCTGCGTCGCGTCTCGTTTCATTCCTTCTTTCGCTTGCTTTGCGTCGAACGCAATGGCGCCCTGGTCTGCTGTATTCCGGGTGCACCGATAGTCCGCTTGCCCGCTCACTGAAATCGTCACGCCTTATCCATAAAACCAACAAGAATGTGGAGAAAGACTTTTCATGAAGACCAAGATCCGTTTCGCCTCGCTGGCCTTGTCCCTGATGTTCGCCAGCGGCGCCGCACTCGCTGACATGAAGATCGGCGTCAGCATGTCGCAGTTCGATGACACCTGGCTGACCTACCTGCGCGAATCCATGGACACCAAAGCCAAGTCCTATCCCGATGGCGTCAAGCTGCAGTTCGAAGACGCGCGCAGCGACGTGGTCAGGCAGTTGAGCCAGGTAGAAAGCTTCATCAGCCAGAAGGTCGACGCCATTGTGGTCAACCCGGTGGATACCGCCGCCACCAAAAAAATCACTGAAGCGGCGGTCAAGGCCGGTATTCCGCTGGTGTACGTCAATCGTCGTCCCGATGACCTGAACCTGCCCAAAGGCGTGGTCACTGTCGCCTCCAACGATCTGGAGGCCGGCCAGATGCAGATGCAGTACCTGGCCGAAAAAATGGGCGGCAAGGGCGACATCGTGATTCTGCTCGGTGATTTGGCCAACAACTCCACCACCAACCGCACCAAGGGCGTAAAAGAGGTGCTGACCAAGTACCCGAACATCAAGATCGAGCAAGAGCAGTCCGGCATCTGGTCGCGGGACAAGGGCATGACCCTGGTCAACGACTGGCTGACCCAGGGCCGCAAATTCGACGCGGTGGTCTCCAACAACGACGAGATGGCGATTGGCGCGGCAATGGCCCTGCAACAGGCTGGCGTCGCCAAAGGCAGTGTGCTGATCGCCGGTGTCGACGGTACGCCCGACGGTTTGAACGCGGTGAAGAAGGGCTCTCTGCTGGTCTCGGTGTTCCAGGACGCCAAGGGTCAGGCGGACGGTTCGATCGACACGGCGGTGAAAATGGCCAAAAACGAACCGGTCGAGCCGGCCGTGTGGGTGCCGTATCGCCTGATCACGCTGCAAAACGTCGATACCTTCAAATAGTCCGTCCGTTCGATAACAACAATAAGCACGCAAGGTTGCAACGCGACCTTGCTGATGGAGTACCTGATCATGTTCGCTTCAGCGACTGCTTCGAGCACCCCGTTAATGGGTGTCCAGCCAACTGCAACACCTGTCGATGAGCCGTACCTGCTGGAGATCATCAACGTCAGCAAGGGATTTCCCGGTGTGGTGGCCTTGTCCGACGTACAGCTGCGGGTACGTCCCGGTTCCGTGCTGGCGCTGATGGGCGAGAACGGCGCCGGCAAATCCACCCTGATGAAAATCATTGCCGGCATCTACCAGCCGGACGCCGGCGAGCTGCGCCTGCGGGGCAAACCGGTGGTCTTTGACACACCACTGGCTGCGCTCCAGGCCGGGATCGCGATGATCCACCAGGAACTCAACCTGATGCCGCACATGAGCATCGCCGAGAACATCTGGATCGGCCGCGAACAGCTCAACGGCCTGCACATGATCGACCATCGCGAGATGCACCGTTGCACCGCCAAACTGCTGGAACGCCTGCGGATCAACCTCGACCCGGAAGAGCAGGTGGGCAACCTGAGCATCGCCGAACGGCAGATGGTCGAGATCGCCAAGGCTGTGTCCTATGACTCCGACGTCCTGATCATGGACGAGCCGACCTCGGCCATCACCGATAAGGAAGTCGCCCATCTGTTCTCGATCATTGCCGACCTCAAGCGCCAGGGCAAAGGCATCATCTACATCACCCACAAAATGAACGAAGTGTTCAGCATCGCCGATGAAGTGGCGGTGTTCCGTGACGGCGCCTACATCGGCCTGCAGCGGGCCGACAGCATGGACGGCGACAGCCTGATTTCGATGATGGTTGGTCGCGAGCTGAGCCAGTTGTTCCCGGTGCGCGAGAAGCCAATCGGCGATCTGTTGCTGTCGGTACGCGACCTCAAGCTGGACGGCATTTTCAAAGACGTCTCCTTCGACCTGCATGCCGGGGAGATCCTTGGCATCGCCGGGTTGATGGGCTCGGGGCGGACCAACGTCGCCGAAGCGATTTTCGGCATCACCCCAAGCGACGGTGGCGAAATCCGCCTCGACGGCGAGGTGGTGCGCATCAGCGATCCGCACATGGCGATCGAGAAGGGCTTCGCACTGTTGACCGAAGATCGCAAATTGAGCGGCCTGTTTCCGTGCCTGTCGGTGCTGGAAAACATGGAAATGGCAGTCTTGCCCCATTACGTCGGCAACGGCTTCATCCAGCAGAAAGCCTTGCGCGCGTTATGTGAAGACATGTGCAAGAAGCTGCGGGTGAAAACCCCGTCCCTGGAGCAATGCATCGACACGCTGTCCGGTGGTAATCAGCAGAAGGCCTTGCTGGCGCGCTGGCTGATGACCAATCCGCGCATCCTGATTCTCGACGAGCCGACCCGGGGCATCGATGTCGGTGCCAAGGCCGAGATCTACCGGCTTATTTCCTACCTCGCCAGCGAAGGCATGGCGGTGATCATGATTTCCTCGGAACTGCCGGAAGTGCTGGGCATGAGCGACCGGGTCATGGTCATGCACGAGGGCGACCTGATGGGCACTCTCGACCGCAGCGAAGCGACCCAGGAACGGGTGATGCAACTGGCCTCGGGCATGTCCGCGGTTCACTAATGGATGCTGGCGGTGGCCATGGCCGCCGTCGCGACGCAATAGAAGGGTGAGTGGTTATGAACGCGATACTGGAAAACAAGCCTGCAGCGGTACCGGTCAAGAGTCGCCGGCGCTTTCCGACCGAATTGAGTATTTTCCTGGTGCTGATCGGCATCGGCCTGGTCTTCGAAATGTTCGGCTGGATCGTGCGGGACCAGAGCTTCCTGATGAACTCTCAGCGTCTGGTGCTGATGATCCTGCAAGTGTCGATCATCGGCCTGCTGGCGATCGGGGTGACCCAGGTCATCATCACCACCGGTATCGACCTGTCCTCCGGTTCGGTGCTGGCGCTGTCGGCGATGATTGCCGCCAGCCTGGCCCAGACCTCGGACTTTGCCCGGGCGGTGTTTCCGTCCCTGACTGACTTGCCGGTGTGGATTCCAGTGATCGTCGGGCTCGGAGTGGGATTGCTGGCGGGGGCGATCAACGGCAGCATCATTGCGATCACCGGGATTCCGCCGTTCATTGCCACCCTCGGCATGATGGTCTCGGCCCGGGGCCTGGCGCGCTACTACACCGAAGGTCAGCCGGTGAGCATGCTCTCGGATTCCTACACGGCCATCGGACACGGCGCGATGCCGGTGATCATCTTTCTGGTGGTGGCGGTGATCTTTCACATCGCCCTGCGCTACACCAAGTACGGTAAATACACCTACGCCATCGGCGGCAACATGCAGGCGGCGCGCACCTCCGGGATCAACGTCAAGCGGCATCTGGTGATCGTCTACAGCATCGCCGGGTTGCTTGCCGGCCTGGCCGGGGTCGTGGCGTCGGCGCGGGCCGCGACCGGGCAGGCCGGGATGGGCATGTCTTACGAACTGGATGCGATTGCCGCGGCGGTCATCGGCGGCACCAGCCTGGCCGGTGGCGTAGGGCGGATCACCGGCACGGTGATCGGCGCGTTGATCCTCGGGGTCATGGCCAGCGGCTTTACCTTTGTCGGGGTTGATGCTTATATTCAAGACATCATCAAGGGGCTGATTATTGTGGTGGCGGTGGTCATCGACCAGTACCGCAACAAGCGCAAACTCAAGCGCTGAAGCCGGACAAAACGCGAAAATGCGCCACGCCTGACCCGCGTGGCGCAGCCGTTTGTCTTCTATATACAGCCGCTCGACTGAATTTCTTGCTATAAACGCACTCCGATAAGCGCCTCAAAGCCAGCCGTAGCGCACTTTCAGGGCTTTGTCGGACAGATTTGCTGTCTTTTCAGTTGCTGAGGCCTCAAGTCGGCCTTAGACTGCCGCCCCTCGTAAATTGAGTGCCGGGTGGCGCTTGGAATAAACGGCGCCTTTCCAATGAACGCTTCAGGTTCAACGGATCGCTCCCTAATTCGCCTTAATGCACGTTTTTTTATAGAGATATCAATGACAAAGGACAAGTTGCTGGCCATGCCGGCGGATGACTACATGAATGCCGAGCAACATGCTTTTTTCTCTGAGCTGTTGCAGAACATGAAAGTCGAAACCCATGAGCGCATCGAGCAGAATCGCATCGCCATCGAGAGCCTGGACACCCCGGCCGATCCGGCTGACGCGGCTTCCGTCGAAGAAGAGCGCACCTGGCTGGTGAACGCGATCGATCGCGACCAGCGCATGCTGCCTCAGTTGGAACAAGCCCTGGAACGCATCAAGGAAGACAGCTTCGGCTGGTGCGATGACAGCGGCGAGGCCATCGGCCTGAAACGCCTGCTGATCAGCCCGACCACCAAGTACTGCATCGAAGCTCAAGAGCGTCACGAACAGATCGACAAGCACCAGCGTCAGGCCTGATTCAGTAGCGCCCCCGTCGCGGGCAAGCCTCGCTCCTACGGATATGACCTGTAGGAGCGAGGCTTGCCCGCGAAGCTTTTTGTCGCCCAAAAAAATTTCACGCACTTCTATTGATCTGCTGCAACCCCCCACTACTAACGGACCATAGATAATGGCTTTGTAGTGGCGTTTAATGCCATCACAACAACTAGAAGATGTGTGGGGTGACGAAGATGACGAGGGACGGATCTCTGGTTGGGGCAATGCCTGCACCAGCACTTTTGCCGAAAAACCTTTGGCTGACGCCGACCCTGCAAAGCATCGCCCTGATGCTATTGCTGTGCGGCATGGCATTGGCTGGCTGGTCGCTTTACCTTGGCCTGCCATTGGCCGTGCTGATTATCTGGCTGCCGCGCCTGCGCTCGCGCACTCTCCCTGATGCAACCCCCGCAGACAGTTCCGGCGCCATCGCCGAATTGACTCGCGATCTTTCCTACACCACCAGTCATAACGCCTTGTCGGCTGCCGGTGTGGCCTATTCGGTCAAGCAACTGGCGGACAAACTGCAATCGCAGCTCAACGCCGCGGCGCAGATTGTCAGCAGCGCTGAAGTGATGATCGCCACCGAGCACGCTACGTCGAAACTCAGTCGGGAAGCCTTGAGCGCGGCCAGCGAAGCCCATCAGAGCAGCGCGGCAGGGCGCACGGAACTGGTCGAGTCCATTGCGCGCATGCATCAACTCAGTGAGCGTGCCAGCAGCAGTCGCGAGCTGATCGAAGCCTTGAGCCTGCGCAGCGACGATATCCAGCGGGTCACGCTGGTGATTCAGTCCATCGCCAGCCAGACCAATTTGTTGGCGCTGAACGCGGCCATCGAAGCGGCGCGGGCCGGCGAGCACGGTCGCGGTTTTGCGGTGGTGGCCGATGAGGTTCGCGGGCTGGCCGCGCGCACAGCGACGGCGACCGGTGAAGTCGGGGAGATGGTCGCCGACATTCAGCAGCGCACCGCGCAAGTGGTGGAGCAGATTCGTCAACTGGCGAGCGATCTGAATACCGGTGTTGCGCAAGTCGAGCACACCGGGCAGCACCTGGAAAACATCGCGCGCCTGGCCGCCGGGGTCGAAAGGCAGGTCGGGGAAATCGCCCAGGGCGCAGACACCAACCGCGAACAACTCGACAGTCTGTTCCACGCCATCGAACAGATGCGCAGCGATCTGGCGATCAGCGACCAGCAGACCCAGCGGCTCGCCCAGGCAGCGGTGCAAATGGAAGGGCAGGCCGAATCCATCAGCGAACGCCTGGCCGAAGTCGGGCTGGATGACTATCACCAGCGGATTTACGATCTGGCCCGCGAAGGGGCGAGTCAGATAGCGGCACGCTTCGAAGCGGACATCGATCAGGGCCGGATCAGCCTCGATGACCTGTTTGATCGCAGTTACCAGACGATCCCCAACACCAGCCCGGCCAAATACCAGACCCGTTTCGACCGCTACACCGATCAGGTATTGCCGGCGATTCAGGAACCGTTGCTGCCGCGCCATGAAGGCCTGGTGTTCGCCATCGCCTGCACGCAGCAGGGTTATGTGCCCACCCATAACACCGTGTTCAGCCAGCCGCTGACCGGTGACGTACAGGTCGATACCCTGCACAACCGCACCAAACGCAAATTCACCGACCGCACCGGGATCCGTTGTGGCAGCCACCAACAGGCCGTGTTGTTGCAGACTTACACCCGCGATACCGGTGAACTGATGCACGACCTGTCGGTGCCGATCATGCTCAAGGGGCGGCATTGGGGTGGTTTGCGGTTGGGTTACAAACCACAAAAATCTCGCTGAGCTTAAGTGAACAGCATTGCCTGTAGGAGCGAGGCTTGCCCGCGAAGGCGGTGTGTCAGTCGGCATCAGTGTTGAATGGCACACCGCCTTCGCGGGCAAGCCTCGCTCCTACAGAGTGAATCTGGCTAGTGGATTTGGTGCATGCGCAGGTTCAGGTCGTCGACCACATGCGCCCAATCGGCGTCTTCACGCAGTTGTTCTTTGAGGAAGCCGGCTTGCTGCGGGGTCCAGAACTCGGCGTCGATGAGTTTCTTGTTGTCGGCCAGGGGAGAATGGCTGGCAATGAAATCGTCGATGGCCTTCTCGCTGGAGTCCAGACCGAGCTGGTCGAACAGGCCTTTCAAATCATGTGTGGGTGAGTCCATCTTCATCTCCTTGCAGATAATTCGTCGCGTCGAGTGCGAGCAAAAGCAGGGATGAGCATAGACTGCAAATCCGATGATCAGGTCTTCAATGCACCTTCATCGACGGCAAGCTTCAGCGCCTTGGCGGCATCCTGGGCGGCAACGGCCGCGACATCCGCGGTCTTGAACCAGCGATCCTTTTCGACCTGGTGAGACGTCACAGTGGTCAACGGCGGTTTGGCGCGCATGATAATGACTGCCTGGAATTCGCCTTCGACCTCTCTGGCTTCGCCCCGGATAAAAAATTCACCGATATCAAATTCCGTCACGTAGCAGTCTTCCCTTGGAAATAGTTGTTGTGTTGAGCGCCGTCCGCCCTGGGGGCGGGTTTCATTGGTCGGGCAGTATGGCAGTAGTTGCCTGTCGGCGGCTGAGTTAAGTCACCGGTGTGACGAAACGTCTATAGAAGTGAGCGCTGCAGGTGCCTCAACTGCGTTCCTCGAGTAAACGGGCAAGGGCGCAGGCATCGTTATGGTTGCCGCGGAAACCTCTTACACGTCCGGTGGATATTTCCCTGATGTGGAAAAAGGCGTTGCCGGCCAATACCACCTGAAAACGTGGGAGCAGACGCTCTTCAGGCAGGAAATCCTGCTCGTGGAACACCATCGAATGCAGAGATGACGAGCCATTTGTGTGTCGGATGTGAGGCTGGGCAAAGTGAGTCAGTGTGCACATATGAAGTCCTTTTCGTGGTTTTACCGACGTGTGTACGGTGTTATGGGTAGTCTCGGTGAGCATGGCTGCTCTAGAATCGCCATTGATGGTTGGCGATTGATGCCCATCTAAAGCAATTTTTTACTGGCGATATGTCGGAAAAGTGCTTTTTTTAAAGAGAATTTTCCCTAAAGTTGGTAATCCGGTTTTATCTGGCCGTCAGAAGGGCGTTTTCCTTCAACATCTGACGACCGCCAGGCAAGACGACGTGAGGGATGTTCCAGTAATCTTCTCAAACCTCACGATGAATGGGCCCTCTGCTCATTCCAGGATTCGACCCGGGTCATTTGGCTACACCTCGGCATTGCCGCTTTTTTCTGCTGTGCGCGTTTCCCGCGTACGGCGTCATTTTCAGATGTGGGGATGTTTCCTTGGCAGTAAGTAATCTCGATATGCATGCTTTGTTCGTACTGGGTGATTTGCGCGCAAAGCTGGTTAAACAGTTTCAGTCACGTTTCGTCTACATCACCGAACAGAACGCTGAAGGCATTTACATTGCCGAGCTCGACACCGAAGCAGCGCTGGTGGTGGATGACAAGCCAGGGCTTAAACTCAAGGTCGGCGACCATTTCAGTGCTTCCGTATTGCCCAGCCGCGAAGGCGGCAAGCTGGACATCAAGTTCCGCGAAATCAAACTGACGGTGTACGGGCTGGGGGATTACGCGTTCGTGACCACCGCAGACGGCCACGGCATTGTGTTCAAGGAAGGTCATAGTGTGGTGATGGTGTTCGCGGCCCATCAACAATTGCAGGAAGGCCTGACCAAAACCCTGAAAGCCGTGACCGCCAAGGCCGCCAAGTGGCGCAAGGGCGAACTGGTGACTTTCAAGGCCAGCGAGTAATGACCCTGACCCGCGCCGACTTCCACGAACAGAACCAGGCCAGTGCCCACGCCGAGGCGCAGCGCTTGTTGGCTCAAAAGGCCGTTCTACAGGGAGCCTGGCTGAGTTGGGTGGCGTCACAGATTTACCTGTTGCGTCCGGCGGCGTACGCCAGCATGGTCAGAAGAGAGCTTGCACGCTTGCAGGAACCTTGCGAAAGTTAATCCTCGTCCCTCGAAAGCAGGAACCTCAACTACAGTCAGATGACTGAGTATTCAGAGGCTTGCGGTCTTCTTTGTCAGGCCATCCTGCTATTGCTGTGAACAGCGCGAGGTGCAAAAGCATGAGGGGATTTCGACGGTTACTGGCCGCTACCCTGGCCACGTTCGGTTTATTGGCTTCACCCGTTCCGGTGTTCTCTGCCCAGGCGCCGATTCATTTCGCCGACCTGAACTGGGAAAGCGGCAGCCTGATCACCGATATCCTGCGGATCATCGTCGAGAAGGGCTATGGCTTGCCGACCGACACCTTACCGGGGACGACCATTACCCTGGAGACCGCGCTGGCCAACAATGACATTCAGGTCATTGGCGAGGAATGGGCCGGTCGCAGTCCGGTCTGGGTCAAGGCTGAGGCCGAGGGCAAAGTCGCGGCCCTGGGCGATACGGTCAAGGGTGCTACCGAGGGCTGGTGGGTGCCGGAGTATGTGATCAAGGGCGACCCGGCCAAGGGCATCAAGCCGATGGCACCGGATCTGCGCAGTATCAGTGATCTGCCACGCTACAAAGACGTGTTCAAAGACCCGGAAACCCCGGGCAAGGGGCGTTTTCTCAACAGCCCGATCGGCTGGACGTCGGAAGTGGTCAACAAGCAGAAGCTCAAGGCGTATGGGCTGGACGACAGTTACGTGAATTTTCGCAGTGGTTCGGGGGCGGCACTGGACGCAGAGATCAGCTCGTCGATTCGTCGCGGCAAGCCGGTCCTGTTCTATTACTGGTCGCCGACGCCGTTGCTCGGCCGTTTCAAGCTGATTCAGTTGCAAGAGCCACCGTTCGACGCCGACGCCTGGAAAACCCTGACCGACGCGGACAACCCCCATCCGAAACCAACGCGTTCGCTGCCCTCCAAGCTGTCCATCGGCGTGTCCACGCCATTTCAAAAACAATACCCGCAGATTGCCGAGTTCTTCACCAAGGTCGATTTACCGATCGAAGCGTTGAACAAGGCCCTGGCTGACATGAGCGAAAAACACACCCCGCCACGTCAGGCGGCAGAGGCCTTCATGAAGGCGCACCCGGACGTATGGCAGACCTGGGTGCCGAAGGATGTGGCGGATAAAGTTTCTGCCGCCCTGAAATAGAGGGGGCAGAGGACTGGATTGATCCCGGTATTCCTGGCCGACGCGAATCCAGTGTGGGAGCGGGCTTGCTCGCGAAAGCGGTTCGTCAGTCACCTCCAGGTTGGATGTGCCGCCGTCTTCGCGAGCAAGCCCGCTCCCACAAGGGGAACTCCGTCAATGACGAATACCCTTACAAAAACGCGTGAGGAAGTTCATCCTGCTGCAACATTTCATACCGGATGCCTGAATATGAGTCTTTTGGTCGCGCAATGGATTGCTGCAATCTTTTTATTGATCAGCCTGGTCCACCTGTATTGGGCGGCGGGTGGCAAATGGGGCAGCGAGGCGGCGGTGCCGCGTGTGTCCGGGGAGGGCGGTGAGGCATCAAGGCCGGCGTTCAAGCCGTCGGGCTTTGGCACGTTGCTGGTGGCGGTGGGTTTACTGCTGATCGCGATGCTGGTGTGCCTGCGGGTCGGATTGTATCTGCCCACGGTGCATCATTGGTCCCTGCAGTGGGTGATCAGCGCGATCGCGATGCTGATGTTCGCCCGGGCGATCGGCGATTCGAATTTGGTGGGGTTCTTCAAGCAGGAGAAGGACTCGAGATTTGCCCGCCTTGATACGTGGGCGTATTCGCCGCTGTGTGTGGTATTGGGGGCCGGATTGCTGACAGTGGCCTGGATCTGAGGGTGACCGGGCAATCGCCTTCGCGAGCAAGCCCGCTCCCACATTGGATGTTCAGTGAACACAGATGATGTGTACGGCACAGATCCAATGTGGGAGCGGGCTTGCTCGCGAAGAGGCCCTATCAATCAACACAAAACCCGCGGATTTAACTCCCCGTTTCCGTACGCCGACTACTCACCTCAGCCGGCACATCATCCCCCGCCATGCGCTTGCGAAACAACGCCGCCCGGGCCAGCAGCAGCGTGGTCACCGGCACGGTGATCGACAACAGAACCGGAATCAGCCAGGCATGCAGCACGGGCGCCGACTTGAGCGCCGAAAAGTAAATGATCGAAGCCAGTGCCACGCACCATGCGCCTAAAGTCGAGGCCAGCGCCGGTGGGTGCATGCGCTGGAAATAGTCCTTCATTCGCAGCAACCCGACCGCGCCGATCAGCGTAAACAGGCTGCTCAGCACCAGCAGAATCGCCACCGCAATTTCCACCCACAGAGACAGTTCAGGCCTCATTCGATCACCTCGCCACGCAGCAGGAATTTGGCCAGGGCAAACGAGCCGACGAAGCCGAACAGGGCGATCAGCAGCGCCGCCTCGAAGTAAGTGTCACTGGCATAACGAATGCCCAGCGCAAGCATTATCAGCATGGCGATGATGTACAGGTAATCCAGGGCCAGAACCCGGTCCTGGGCCGATGGACCCTTGAATAGCCGGATCAGGGTCAGAATCATCGCCATTGAAAAGATGAACAGGCTCAGCAGGATCGCGTTCGACAGCAATGCGCTCATTCGAAGATCTCCATCAAGGGGCGCTCGTAGGTCGTCTTGAAGTGCTGGATGAATCGACTTTCATCATCCAGATCGAAGACGTGCAGCAGCAAAATGCTGCGATCGAGCGCCAATTCCGACCAGACCGTGCCGGGCACCACCGTGCAGATCATCGACAGCGCCGCGAGGCCGTTGGCATCGCGCAAATCCAGCGGCACCTTGATGAACCGCGAGCGGGGCGCACGACGGCCCGCGTTGAGCACGCCCCAGGCCACGGCGAGGTTGGACACGATCACATCGCGCCCGACCAGCAAGAACAAACGCAGGATTACCCCTGGCCGACGAATGCGGACCAGCCGCGGCCGCAGCTTGCGCATCATCAACGGCGCGCAGAGCCCTAATATCGCGCCCAACAGCAGATTGCCGGGGCTCATCGACAGGTTCAACACCAGCCACAGCAGCCACAACGCCAACGACAACCAAGGTGCAGGAAACAGGCGCTTCATGGTTGCACCTCCAGCAGCGCTGCCTTGGCTTGCGGGCCTGGAATTACACGGGTTTCGAGCACCGCCATCACGTATTGCTGCGGGTTGTTCAATGCAACGGCCGCCGCTTGGGTGTAGCGCAGCAGCGGTTCGGCCTTGAACGTCAGCGCAATACTCAGCCCCAGCAGAACGACGATTGGCACGCATTCCAGGCGCCGCAGCAAGGGCGACGGCCGCTCTTGCGGGGTCCAGAAACGCTGGATGCCCAAACGCGAGAAAGCGATCAGCGAGGCCAGCCCGGACAGAATCAACAGGGCGAGCAACCCCCACGCGCTGTTCGACACCGGTTCGTCACTGCCATTGCCCAGACCCAGCGGATTGAGCAAAGCGCTGAGCAGGCTGAGTTTGCCGATAAACCCGGAAAGTGGCGGCATGCCGATGATCAGCAGGGCGCAGGCGATAAAGCTCAAACCGAGGAACGCCATGGTCCAGGGAATCACCTGGCCGACCACGGCTTTGCGGTCGTCATCGAGGTTGAAGCCTTTGGGCGGCTGCAAGGATTCCAAGGGTCGTGGCAGCAGCTCGCCGTCGTCGAACAGCGGCATTTCGTTGGCCGAACGCGAGCGCTCGATCAATTCGGCCAGCAGGAACAGCGCGCTCAAGGCCAGGGTCGAGCTGACCAGATAGAACAGCGCCGCGCCGATCAGGTTCGGCTGGGCGAAACCGATGGCCGACAACAGGATGCCTGCCGATACCAGAATGCTCAGGCTGGCCATGCGCTCCAGGCGTTGCGCGGCGAGGATCGCCACGGCGGCGCAAACGATGGTCGCCATGCCGCCGTAGATCAGCCAGTCGCCACCGAAGTACGCCGATGCGCCGGCCTGCCCAGAGAACAGCAGCGTCCACAAACGCAGCAAGGTGTAGACGCCGACCTTGGTCATGATCGCGAACATCGCCGCCACCGGAGCGCTGGCCGCGGAGTAGGCCGGCACCAGCCAGAAATTCAGCGGCCACATCCCGGCCTTGGCCAGGAACGCCACCGCCAGAATCGCCGCGCCGGCATGCAGCAAGCCGCGATCGGCCTCCGGCACCAGCGGGATTTTCAGCGCCAGGTCGGCCATGTTCAGCGTGCCAGTAACGCCGTAGATCAACGCCGCGCCGATCAAAAACAGCGACGAGGCCAGCAGATTGATCGAAATGTAATGCAGCCCCGACGACACCCGCGCCCGGCCCGAACCGTGCAGCATCAGCCCGTAAGAGGCGGCCAGCAGCACTTCGAAAAACACGAACAGGTTGAATAGGTCCGCCGTCAGGAAGGCGCCGTACAGGCCCATCAACTGAATCTGGAACAGCGCGTGGAAACTCGAGCCCGCACCGTCCCAGCGGGCCATGGCGAATAGCAGGGCACTGACGCCGATGATCCCGGTCAGCACCAGCATCAGCGCCGACAGACGATCGACCACCAGCACAATGCCGAACGGCACCTGCCAGTTGCCCGGCAGGTACACACCGATGGAGCCCGGCACGCCGGTGGTTTGCGTCCATTGCAGCAGCATCACGGCAATGCCCAGCCCCAGCAGGCTGGAGAACAGATTGATTTTGGCCTTTAACGGGCGGTGTTTTTCGCCCAGCATCAGCATCACCGCGGCGGTCAGCAGCGGTAGCAGAATGGGGGCTGCGATCAGGTGCGCCATTGGATTCATTCTTTAGGCTCCCGGCCATCCACATGGTCGGTGCCGGTCAGGCCCCGGGAGGCGAGCAGCACCACCAGGAACAGCGCGGTCATGGCGAAGCTGATGACGATCGCGGTCAGCACCAACGCTTGCGGCAGCGGGTCGGTGTAGTGCAGCAAATCCTGAGGCACGCCATCCTTGATGTTCGGCTCCTTGCCGATGAACAGGCTGCCCATGCTGAAGATGAACAGGTTGACGCCGTAGGACAGCAGGCACAGGCCCATGACCACCTGGAATGTCCGTGGCCGCAGCACCAGCCACACGCCGGACGCGGCCAGCACGCCAATGGCGATTGCGATGACTTCTTCCATCAGATGGCTCCTTGCGTGGCAGCTGCTTTGGCCACGGGCTTGGGTTGCGCGCTGGTTTTATGACCGCGTACCGATTGGTGGGCGAGGGCGGTCAGGATCAACAGCGTCGAGCCGACCACCACGGCGTACACGCCAATGTCGAAGAACAGTGCGCTGGCGATGTGAATCTCGCCGAGCAGCGGCAATGCGAGATGCCAGGTGTGAGTGGTAAGGAATGGATACCCGGCCACCATCGCCCCGAGCCCGGTGACTGTGGCAAACAGCAGCCCGGTGCCCATCCAGCGCAGCGGTCGCAGGCTCATTTGCGCCTCGACCCACTGGGTGCCGGCGACCATGTATTGCAGGATGAACGCCACCGACATCACCAGACCGGCGACGAAACCGCCACCGGGTTGATTGTGCCCGCGCATGAACAGGTAGACCGACACCACAAACGCAATTGGCAGCAGCAGACGCACCAGCACCGCAGGCACCATCATGAAACCGAGCGCGGTGTCGCTGGCATGACGCGGGTTGACCAGATCGGTGACCACGTCGGGCGCCAGCAAGCGCTGTTGGGCCGGCAGTTGCAGGCTTTCTTTCGGTGGACGGAAGCGTCGCAGCAGGGCGAACACAGCCAGGGCCACCGCCACCAGCACGGTGATTTCGCCGAGGGTGTCGAAGCCACGGAAGTCCACTAGCATCACGTTGACCACGTTGCTGCCGCCGCCTTCAGGCAGGGCGCGACTGAGGTAGAACGATGAAATGTCGTTGGGCGTCTGGCGGGTCAGCATCGCGTAGGACAGCAGCGCCATGCCGCCTCCGACCGCGATCGACAGCAGCAAGTCGCGGATACGGCGGATGCGTGCCTTGCGCAGGCTGCTCGGTAACGGCGACACCTCTTCGATTCGTCGTGGCAGCCAGCGCAGGCCGAGGAGGATCAACACCGTGGTCACCACTTCCACCGCCAATTGCGTCAGGGCCAGATCCGGCGCCGAGAACCAGACGAAGGTCACGCAGGTCATCAAGCCGCAGACGCTGACCATGGTCAGGGCCGCGAGCCGGTGATACTTGGCTTGCCACGCCGCGCCAAGGGCACAGGCAATCGCCAGCAGCCAGAGGATCACGAACACGATCGAGCCCGGAATCTTCGGTCGGTCGCCCCAGCTCAGGCTGCTGTGCAGCATCGGGATCAACCCGGCCAGCACCGCGGCGAGCACCACCAGAAACAGTTGGGTTTGCAGGCGCCGGGTGCTGATCCGCCGCTCCAGGCGACGGGCCAGGCGCATCATGATCACCAGGCTGCGCTCGAACAGGCGCTTGCCATTGAAGTGGCTGATCACCGGCGGGTGCGAGAAACGCCCGCGCTTGAGCTGATTGCGCAACAGCAGATAGAGGATGATGCCGCAGGACATGGCGATCAGGCTCATGATCATCGGCGCGTTCCAGCCGTGCCAGATCGCCAGGTTGTACTCGGGCAGCGTCCCGCCCACCACCGGCAATGCCGCCGCCGCGAGCAACGGGCCGACCACTTGAGCGGGGAAGATCCCCACCACCAGACAGGTAAACACCAGCAATTCCACCGGCGCGCGCATCCAGCGTGGCGGCTCGTGCGGGGTGTGCGGCAGGTCGGTGGCGGTCGGGCCGAAGAACACATCGACAGTGAAGCGCAGGGAGTAAGCCACGCTGAACGTCCCGGCGATGGTCGCGACGATCGGCAGGGTCATCTCGATCCAGGCCGTCGCGTTGATGAACACGGTTTCGGCGAAGAACATTTCTTTCGACAGGAAGCCGTTGAGCAGCGGCACGCCGGCCATGGAGGCACTGGCGACCATGGCCAGGGTGGCGGTGAACGGGATCAGTTTGATCAGGCCGCTGAGTTTGCGAATATCCCGGGTGCCGCTTTCGTGGTCGATGATCCCGGCGGCCATGAACAGCGAAGCCTTGAACGTGGCGTGGTTGAGAATGTGGAACACTGCGGCGACGGCGGCTAGCGGACTGTTCAGGCCCAGCAGCAAAGTGATCAGGCCCAGGTGGCTGATGGTCGAGTAGGCCAGCAGGCCCTTGAGGTCGTTCTGGAACATCGCGCAGTAAGCACCGAGCAACAGCGTACAGGCCCCGGCCCCGCCGACAATGTAGAACCATTCTTCACTGCCGGACAGCGACGGCCACAGGCGTGCGAGCAGGAAGACCCCGGCCTTGACCATGGTCGCCGAGTGCAGATACGCCGAGACCGGTGTCGGCGCCGCCATGGCGTGGGGCAGCCAGAAGTGGAAGGGGAATTGCGCACTTTTGCTCAAGGCGCCAATCAGGATCAGGGGCAGCAGAATAGGGTAGAGGGCATGTGCGCGGATCAGATCGCCGGCGGCCAAGACCTTGTCCAGGTCATAGCTGCCCACCACATGCCCGAGCAGCATGACCCCCGCCAGCAAACACAAACCACCGGCACCGGTGACCATCAACGCCATATAGGCGCCACGTCGCGCATCGGCGCGGTGGTGCCAGTAGCCGATCAACAGGAATGAAAAGAGGCTGGTCAGCTCCCAGAAAAACACGATCTGGATCAGGTTGCCGGAGATCACCAACCCCAGCATGGCGCCCATGAACGCCAGGAAAAACGCGAAGAAACGCGGCACCGGATCATCCGGCGACATGTAGTAGCGGGCGTATAGCGAAACCAGCGTGCCGATGCCCAGCACCAGCATCGAGAACAGCCAGGCGAAACCATCCATGCGCAGAACGAAGTTCAGGCCCAGGCTCGGTAGCCAGAAGAACTCTTCGCGGATCACGCCGCCATCGGCGATTTGCGGGTACAAGAGCGCGACCTGCACGGTGCCAATCAGGGCCACCAGGCCAGCCAACAGCGATTCGGTGTTACGCGCATTGTGCGGCAGCAAGGCTGCCAGACAGCTGCCGATAAAAGGCAGAAGCAGTAGAACTATCAGAGACATAGGCTTCTAATCTGCGGAAGTTTGTGAAGCATCATACGTGCCAGCTCCCCGATCACCAAACGCCAAGCTGTCGCAGAATCCTACAAAATAAACGGCAAATTCGTGTTTATCATTGTTTCAGTGAGCGCGATTTCGCTTGTCCCGGCCCCTTCGCGAGCAAGCCCGCTCCCACATTAGGGTTTCGGTGCGACACTCATTGTGTGTACGCCGTAGATCCCCTGTGGGAGCGGGCTTGCTCGCGAAGACGATCCATCAGACGCCGCAGATATCGGGTCTTACCCTTGTGTTTCCCGCTCCAAATCCTCTTGCGCCGTAACAACCTTACCCTTGGTCTTCAACTCACTGACAATCACCGCCGCGACAATCAACCCCGCGCCAACCAACGCAATCGCCGGCAACCGCTCCCCGGCGATCCGCCCGACAATCCCGGCCCACACCGGCTCTCCGGCATAGATCAACGTCGCCCGCGTCGGCGAAACACTCTTCTGCGCCCAGTTCATCGCCACCTGAATCGCCGCACTCGCCGCGCCCAGGCCCAATGCGCTGCACAACAGCAGCCAGGAGAACCCCGGAATCACTTCCTGAGTCGGTACCACCATCAGAAACGCCAGCACCGAAGTCACCGCCAGCTGCACCACCGTCACCCGGCGCACGTCGACCTGGCCGGCATAGGTGCTGATCAGAATGATCTCCGCCGCAATCGCCACGGCGCTGATCAATGTGGCGATTTCACCAGGGCTGAAATTGAACGAAGCGCCGGACGGTCCCGACAGCAACATCAACCCGGTAAAGGCCAGCATGATCCCGATGCTCGGCATCAACCCCGGACGCCGTCCCAGCACCAGCCATTGCAGCAACGGCACGAACGGCACATACAGTGCGGTAATAAACGCCGACTGACTGCTGGGAATGCTCTGCAAACCCACGGTCTGCAAGCCGTAACCGAGCATGATCGCCACGCCGATAAACGCCCCGGCCTTGAGTTCGAACAGGGTCAGTTCGCGCAGATGACGCCAGGAGAACAGCGCCACGATGCTCGCCGCCGCAGCAAAACGCAGACCGACGAAAAACATCGGCCCGCTGACGGTCATCGCATGCTGCACCAGCAAAAAGGTTCCGCCCCAGACCATGGTGATCAGCACCAGCACGCACTCAGCTTTGCTGAACCGTGAGAAGCGGGAGGAAGCAGGGGAGGAGTTCATCGACGTCATGACCTTGCGCGCTACCTGAGGGAGACGCACAATGCGCCGGAAGTTGGGCAGTATACTGCGCAACACCATCAAGTGAGCAATATAGTGCACAAAGATTCCACCCAACGAGCGTCGGTCCTCCAGCACGTCAGCCAGAACGTCCGACGTCTGCGCCATGCCGCCGACATGAGCCAGAGCGCCCTGGCCGAAAAGTCCGGTGTCAGTCGCCGCATGCTGGTGGCCATCGAGGCCGGCGAGAAGAACGTCAGCCTGACCACCCTCGACCGCGTGGCCGAAGCGCTGGACGTAGCCTTCAGCGACTTGATCCAGGCCCCTGAAGCCCGCGACCCGAGCCGCATCAATGAACTGGCCTGGGCCGGCACGATCCCTGGCAGTAAAGCGGTGTTGCTGGCCAAAGCTACCGCCACTCGTGAAGTGGAACTCTGGGAATGGCGCCTTGAGCCGGGCGAGCATTACCCCTCGGAGCCGGATGCCGATGGCTATAGCGAACAGATTTATGTGTTTGAAGGCTGCCTGACCCTGATGCTCGGCAACGAGCCGCAGAAAATCGCGGCCGGTGAGTTCTTTATGTTTGCCAGTAATCAGCCGCATTCCTATCGCAATGAGGGGGACGTGGCGGCGCGCTTTGTGCGTAATGTGGTGATTTGATCGGTGCCGATTCTGTCGCGTAAAACACGTATATACCTGTTGCTTCTCACAGTAGACGATGTGCCTCGGATCCAACAATGATGAGTGCGCCGGCGAATGGCGGCCTACTCCTTAACATCGGATTCAGACATGTCTATTAATCACAAAAAGCCGTCAGAGCTTTTACCTGCACCCGTACTACCCGTGGCCTACGGCGACAATATCGAAGATGTCATTGCCGGTGCCCGGGTCGATATTGAATTGAACCGGAACGTCTATCCGGGACCGCAGGTGACCCTTGAATACAAGGTTGGCAACACTCCCAATAGATTAGTGATTCCACTTCAAGAGGGACGAGCATCATTCTTGATTCCTGCTTGCGCATTTTTTAACAGTCTGTGGGTGGGGGGAATGCAGATGCGGTATTGGGTCGACGATCCATTCCATAAAAGCGAAGTGCTCGATTTGGGCGTATCGATGCGTTGGTGAGACAGGCCAGGCTGTTGGCGGGGCAACAGTGGAACATCTTGCATTTTTTAGTTGATGTGTTTTCTTCTACGTTGGGCTGTCCGGCAGCGCCGATGAGTGACTGCATGGGGCGATATGCCCGACGTCCATTCAGGTAAACATTGACCAGTGAGAGTGCCATGACTGACACCCCAAGCGGACAGGCGACCAAACCCATCCGCCACGCGGATATCCTGATCATCGGTGGTGGCCTGAGCGGCACGATGCTGGCGGCGCAGTTGTTGCGTTTGCCGGGCAAGCGTCAGGTGCTGGTGATCGAGCCCCGCGCCGAACTTGGTCGAGGCGAGGCCTATAGCGCGGTCGAACTGGGGCATACGCTTAACGGCAACGCGGCGCGCATGAGTGTCGATCCCGACAACGCTGATGATTTGACCCAATGGCTCACCGAACACATCGCGGCGGGTGGATGGCCGGAGTCGGATCAGCAACATGTGCCAGTCAGTGAATTGTTCCCGCCGCGTGGGCTGTTTGGGGTCTATGTGCAGCAGCGTCTGGCCGAAGCGCAAGCAGTGGGTGAGCGCCACGGTTCGACCGTCGAACATGTGCGTGCCGAAGTGGTGGACCTGCAAACCCGGGGCGATTCAGTGCAATTGACCTTGAGTGATGGGCAATGCTTGCAAGGCGCCTATGCGGTACTGGCCACCGGTATGTTCCCCGCCGCACGCACGCCACAGACCGAATCCAGCGGCCTGAACGCCGCCGCCCTCGACCCGTGGGACGTGGCTTCTATGCGGCAGCTCGATCCACAATCCACGGTGCTGATCATCGGTTCCGGGCTGACCATGGTCGATGCCGTCGTGTCGCTGGAGCAGGCCGGGCATCGCGGGCCGATCGAAGTGTTTTCCCGTCATGGTCTGCTGCCTCACGTGCGTAGGCAGCCGCCGGCCTGGGCGGATTTTTTGGCCGAGGACCACAGCATTCGCACACCGCGTCAGCTGATGCGCGAACTGCGTCGGCATTGCCGCGACGCCATCGCCCAAGGCATCGACTGGCAAGCGCCACTCGACACGGTGCGGGCGCACATCGGGCGGTTGTGGAATCAGGCGACGGACGTGCAACGCCGGCAATTCGTGCGCCATGTGCGGCCGTGGTGGGAGAGCCATCACCATCGCTCACCGCCGTTGAGTGCCGAGTTGGTGGCGCGGCTGCACGGGGAAGGGCGGTTGCGGATTCATGCTGCATCGTTCAAAGGGTTGGAGCCTTCGGTGAGCGGTGGGGTGAGTATCCGCATCCGTCGCCGTGGCGAGGCCGAAACCTGCGTGGTGCACGGCGCGGCACTGATCAATTCCAGCGGCATCGAATACGACTGGCGGCGGGTGGCGCGGCCATTGCCGCAGCAGCTATTGGCACGCGGGCTGGTGCGGCCGGGGCCATTGGCGTTGGGCATTGCGGCCGCGGATGACGGCGCGGTGTCAGGCGCTGATGGGCTGGTCGCCAACCGTTTGTTCGCCATGGGCCCGCCGCTGCGCGGGATGTGGTGGGAGAGCACGGCAGTGACCGACGTGGCGAGCCAGGCCAAGTCTCTTGCGGCGCGATTGGTGGATTGACCGACAGTTGGAGGGGGTCTTTCGGGCCTCTTCGCGAGCAAGCCCGCTCCCACATTTGATCTCAGGCGTACACAGATAGTGTGTTCACCGAAGATCCCCTGTGGGAGCGGGCTTGCTCGCGAAGAGGCCAGTACAGTCACTACAACGCTCAGGCCACTAAACAAGCATTGTTTAAACGACACTCTTTTCCACGTCGACCCCGAGGTCGATAACGCAACCCTGCTGGCCGCAACCCAACGGGGGCAAGCCTCTCGCTGCTGTATCGAGCCCGCCGCGTGGTTCAGTTGGTCTGACACAATTGATATTAATTTCCTTGTCGGCTGAATTTTTCAAAATGTGTGGGGTCTGTTTACCGTCCGTGATGGCTGGCGTCATTTAGCCAGCATTTCTGGCATCAATTTCAGGGTGACCACGACCCTTCCCCTGCGGGCATCAATGTACGCCCTCAGCACTTATGACATGGAGCGTTATGCTTATCTCCCCACGGATGTGGCCGGTGCTGTGCGCGCTATTGCTTGGCTTGGGTACACAGAGCAGCGCCGATGGCGCCAGCCTGCCAACGCCGGGCGACCAGGACCTGATCCGCGATCGCCAGAACCGCCTGATTGAAGAACAGCAGCGTCGACTGGAAGAACTCAAGGAACTGCCGGGCAAGCCAACATTGCCCGCAACACCGGCCGCCCCGGTGGATACACGTTGCTTTCCTATCAAAGACATCGAACTCAAGGGCGCCGACAGTCTGTCCGCTGCCGACCGCGAGCGCTTGCTCAAGCCTTATATCGGTCAATGCCTGGGCGTCTCGCAACTCAACGAATTGCTCAAGGTCATCACCGACCATTACATCGGCAAGGGCATGATCACCAGCCGCGCTTACTTGCCGCAGCAAGACCTCTCCAGCGGCCACTTAAGTGTGTTTGTAGTCGAGGGCAAACTCGAGGGTTTGAAGGGCGCTGACGACAGCCATATTTCCGATCGGGAACTGTCCATGACCTTCCCCGGTAAAACGGGCGAATTGCTCAATCTTCGTGAAATAGAACAACTGGTGGATCAGTTGAACCGCTTGCCCTCCAACCAGGCGCAAATGGAACTGACCCCCGGCGTTCAGGTCGGCGGCAGTAACGTGCTGGTCAAGAACAACCCGCAAAAGCCTTGGCGTGCCAACCTGTCGCGTAATAACGACGGTCAGAAAAGCACCGGTGAACAGCAGTGGGGCGCAGGCTTTGAGTGGGACAGCCCGCTGGGGCTGGCCGACCAGTTGATGTTGCGCGGCGGCCATGACGCGGTGAGCGATCACCAGAAAACCTCGAAAAACGCCATGCTCTATTACAACGTGCCTTGGGGCTGGTGGAACTTCAGTTATACCTACAGCCAGAGCGAATACCGCTCCCAGGCCCAAGGCAATGGTTTCAACTTCAGCCAGAGCGGCGACAGCGAGAATCATCAATTTCGCGCCGAGCGCCTCGTCCATCGCGATGCAGTGAGCAAAACGTCGATCAATGCCGGCTTCGCCCATCTGCGCACTAACAACTACATCGAAGATAGCCGCCTGGATAACAGCAGCCAGCGTATTACCGAAGCCCAGTTGGGTATCAACCACGGCCGGCGTATTGGCCAGTCGTTCGTCAACCTGGACCTGGGCATGCAGCAGGGCATCGGCGCGCTGGATGCACAAGGCAACGACCAGCGTCGTGATGATGCCGGCAATCTTACCGCCAACGCTCGCTATCGAAAGTACACCGCCACGGCCAGTTACCTGTTGCCGTTCAACTGGCTGGGCGAGTCCTTCACGTTCAGCAGCCTCGCCACGGGCCAGCGCAGTGAAGACGTGTTGTTCAGCCCGCAACGCATCAGCCTGGGTGGCAGTTCATCGGTGCGTGGCTATAAAGACCAGTTTTTATCCGGAGACAGCGGCGGTTACTGGCGCAACGAATTGCGCTGGACCCGCCCGGTGACGGTCGATTGGCTGCGCCCGGCACTGAGCGAGTACGGCACCAGTGTCGGCTATGACCAAGGCGTGATCAGCAATGACCGATACAACAGCGAAGTGCATGGCCGAATGTCCAGCAACTCCCTGGAGCTCTTCGCCCGTGGCAAGTACCTCGCCACTCGCGTGACGTTCGCCCACTCGCTGGAACGCCCCACCGTGCTCACCGAGCGCGAGGCGCCGATCTATTTCCAGGTCGACCTGTTTCTTTAATTCATTTGTTATCGCGTCGAGATTCTGAATATGGACGTTCACCAGCTTGCCTTTCTGTCCCGCCAGCCTTCGGCTGCCGTGGCCCCTCGCACGCACTTCCTGGGCATGCCCAAACGCTTGCTGGCATTGCTGCTGGCGAACGTCATGTTCTGGCAGCCGATCTGGGCCCAGGCCGAGGGCATCGCCGTCAGTGGCAACACGCAGACCGGCATAGGGCAGGCCGGCAACGGCGTACCGGTGATCAATATTGCCGCGCCCAACGGGGCCGGGCTCTCGCACAACCAGTTCAAGGATTACAACGTCGGTCGCCAGGGCGTGATCCTCAACAACGCGACGAACGCAGTGCAGAACACCCAACTGGGCGGCCACATCCTGGGCAACAGCCAGCTCGGTGGACGGGCAGCCGGCACCATTCTCAACGAAGTCAACGGCGGTAGCCCCAGCCAGCTCAACGGCTACACCGAAGTGGCAGGCCAGTCAGCGCGGGTCATCATCGCCAACCCTTACGGCGTGAGCTGTAACGGTTGCGGCTTCATCAACACGCCGCGCGTGACCCTCAGCACCGGCAAGCCTGTACTCGACGGCAGCGGCAAGCTTGATCACTTCGAGGTTGATGGCGGCAGCATCACCATCGATGGCATGGGGCTTGATGCGGCCAACGTTGATCAATTCGACCTGATTACCCGTTCGGCGAAGATCAACGCAGACATCCATGCCCGGCAATTGAATGTCATTACCGGTGCCAACAACGTCAACGCCGACAGCCTGGCCACCACCCCTCGCGCGGCCCGTGATGCCGACAAGCCTCAACTGGCAATCGATGCGGCGGCGCTGGGCGGGATGTATGCCAACACCATCAAACTGGTGGGCACCGAGCAGGGCGTCGGGGTCAAGCTGGCGGGCAACATGGCCGCCAGTACCGGCGATATTCAAATCGATGCCGGCGGCCATCTGAGCATGGCGCAGACATCGGCCCAAGGTGCCTTGCGGGTCAACGCGCAGAGTGTCGAGATGACCGGCAAGGCTTACGCCGGCAGCGTCGATGTACGTACGCCCGGCGAGCTGGTCAACCGGCAGAGTCTGGCCGCCCGCAACCGCATCGACATCAATGCCGACAAACTCAGTAACTCCGGCGTGATTGCCGCGGGCATCGAGGCCGATAACAGCCGCAACACCACGGGCGACCTGAGCATCACCAGCCCCTCCGTGACCAACAGCGGCAGTCTTGAAGCCAGTCGCTCGTTGAGTATCCGTGCGAGCACAACCCTGACCAATCAAGGCGTGGTTCAGGGCGCGGCGGTCGATCTGACCAGCGCCCGGGTTACCAATCAGGGCGCTGCTGCGCGAATCGTCGGTGACCAGTCGCTGGTGATCAATACACCGGCCATCGTCAACCTGGCAGGGGTGATCCGCTTTGGCGCGGGGCAGGCGGCGTCCTTGCAACTCGACAGCCTGGACAACCGCGAAGGTTTGATCCAGGTGCTGGGCGGCAGCCTGACAATCACCGCTCGCCAGCTGGATAACCATGGCGGGCAAATCGACGCCGGCGGCCTTATTGTCGATACCACCACGCTTGATAATCGCTCCGGCCTGCTTTCTGCCAGCGCCGGTAATGCGCGGGTGAACACCCGCGGCAGGTTCGATAACACTTCGGGCACTCTCCAGGCGCAAAACCAGCTTTCAGTCACGGGCCAGGAGGTCATCAACCAGGGCGGCAGGCTGCTGGCGGTCAACGGTGACCTCGATCTGAAAGCCTCGAGCCTCGATAACCAGCTCGGCAGCGTGCTGGGGTCCAAGGTCAGCATTCGCGCGCCGGGGGGGCAGGTCGACAACCGCGGCGGGAAAATCGTCGGCGAGCGCATTGATCTGAACGCCTCGGGGCTCGACAACAGCAACGCGGGGCTGCTGGCGGCAGGCGCCCAGGGCATGAGCCTGATCTTCGATCCGTCGGCCATCAAGGCGCAGTTGCTCAATAACAAGGGGCACATTCAGAGCGACGGCGGCCTTTTGCTGCAAGGTGGCTGGCTGGACAACAGCGCGGGCACAGTGCTCGGTAAAACCATCCAGGTCGATGCTCAACGCCTGATCAACAACGGCAAGGGCGCACTGGTCAGCAATGGCGGCGACGTTGTCCTGAATGTCAGCAACCTGTTGAGCAACCTGACCGGTGTGATCGATGCCGGTAACAACACGGCCACCGTCACCGGCGCGAGCCTGATCGACAACCGGGGTGGCACGATTCGCGGCCAGCAACTGGGCCTTCAGGCGGCCACTTTGCTCAACGGTCAGAAGGGGCAACTGGTCGCAGGGGCCGGTGGGTTGACCTACCGCGGGAACCAACTGGACAACAGCGGCGGCGTTATTCTCGCCGACGGTGGGCTTGCCAGCCTGAAGCTCGGCAAGGGCAGCATCGGCAACCTTGGCGGCACGATCCAGGGCGACACCGTCGAGGTGACCGCCGGCAGTCTCGATAACAGCAGCGATGGCACCAAGGCCGGCATGATCGCCAGCCTGGCGGGTGAACTGAAGTTGACCGTCGATTCACTGACCAGCCGCGCCGGCAAACTCTTCGCCAAGACCGCGCTGGTGTTCAAAGGCTCCACGCTGGACAACAGCGGTGGACAGCTCAGTGGCAACACCGTTGACCTGACGGCCGACCAACTGACCAACCAGGGCGGCCTGATCGAATCGAACACCTGGCTTGCACTCCAGGGCGGCACGCTGGACAACAGCGCTTCCGGGCGGATCCGTGCCCTGGGCAACAACGTCAGTACTCTTCACGTCTCGACAGACGACATCAGCACGCTCGATTTCAGCGACACCGTCAATAACCACAACGGCACCATCGAGGTCGGTAACTCGTCGTTCAGTTTCAAATCCAGCACGCTGGATAACCGTACCGGGACCCTCGAACACGCCAACACCGGGTTATTTACCCTGCACCTCGATCGCCTGACCGGTGCCGGTGGTGACATCACCGGCCTGGGCAGCGGCGACTGGAACTTTGGCGCGGTGGATGGGCTGGGGCGTGCACAGCTCAACGAGGCCCTGACTTACACCAGCGACTCGCTGACGCTTCAGTCCGGCGATCGCCTGGCCAGCAGCACCGAACTGGTGCTCAACCTTGGCAGCCTGAGCAACGGCGGCGAGCTGCTCAGCGATGGCGACCTCACGCTGAACCTTACGGGTGATCTGTTCAACAGCGGTCGGTTATCCGCACAGAAAATGCTGGCTATCACCGCCCATGATGTCCGCCAGAACGGCGGAAGCATGGGAGCCGGCACCGACACACGCCTCAACCTGAGCGGTACGCTGGATAACCTCGGTTACCTGACTGCCCGCCAGAACCTGCGCATCGACGCGGCGCAAATCGACAACCACGGCACACTGGGTGCCCAAGGCAAAGTCAACCTCACCGCCACCGGCGGCATCACCAACGGCGCCGATACATTGCTGTTCAGCGGCGGCGACATGACCTTGCGCGCCAGTAGCCTGCTCAACTGGTATGGCGACCTCTATAGCGCCGGCAATCTAAGCTTCGCCGGCATCGACGGCGCCGCCGCGCAAAGCTTCAGAAACCTCTCCGGGACCGTCGAAAGCCAAGGCAATATCAGCCTTCACGCCGTCTCGCTGGAAAACGCCAAGGCCGAATTCGAGCTGGAACAACAACGGGTGAGCGGCACCTTGAGCTGGGTGTGCGGCCAACACTGTGGCGGACATGACTCCTTCAAGCGCGGCAAGATCACCATCGGCCAAACGTTCATCGAGCGTGCTATCAAGGACTCTGCTTCGGCGCGCCTGGTTGCAGGCAAAGACCTCAACATCCAGGCCTCAAGCGTGCAGAACCGCTACAGCTTGCTGGCTGCCAACAACAATCTGACCATCATTGCCGATGACCTGCTCAACCAGGGCGCGTCCACTCGCACCGGGCAGAACACCATCGTGATCGGTACACCGAGGCGCATTTCCACCGGTTACTGGGACCAGATGGAGTTCACCGACGTCCCGGCCTTCAACGCGGCCGTTGCCGCCGGCAACTACGACGACGCTCGCTTCGAGCTGCTGAAATCGCGCTCCAGCGACAGCCGCTTCCAGGAACAAAGCAACGTCACCGTCTGGACCGACAACCTTGAGCCGACCTACGCCGCCACCATTCAGGCCGGCGCCACCGTCAACCTCAACGTCACGCGTACCGTGCAAAACGGCACGCTGCACCAGAACACGCTCGAACAACTGACCGGTACGCTGGGCGACGACCAGACCGGCGTCGGGGTAGGTGAGGTCAATATCAACCTCAACCCGCAGGCGACCAGTGCCGCCGCCGTGACGCCTGCCGTTGTGCAACCCATCGAGCGTATCGCGGCGGATGGCAGCGTACAGACCGTCTTCAAACCGGTGGATTACAGCGGGCTACCTTTCACCTCCGTGGACCCGACGGCCGGGCCGAATTTCCAAACGCCCAAGGGCGATTACGGGTTGTTCATCAAGAACCCCGACCCGACCAGCCGCTACCTGATCGAGACCAACCCGAACCTCACGAACCTGTCGCAGTTCTTTGGTTCGGACTACCTGCTCAAGCTGTTGAACGTCAACGCCGACAGCACTTGGCGTCGACTCGGCGATGGCCTTTACGAGCAGCGCCTGATTCGCGATGCGGTGCTGGCGAAAACCGGCCAGCGGTTTCTCGCCGGCGGTTTGACCAGCGATTACGACCAATACCGCTACCTGATGGATAACGCCCTCGCCAGCAAAGACGCTCTGCGCCTGAGCCTTGGCGTCTCGTTGACGGGCGAGCAGGTCAGCGCGCTGACCCATGACATTGTCTGGATGGAAAACCGCATCGTCGACGGGCAAAAAGTCCTCGTGCCGGTGTTGTACCTGGCCCAGGCGGATAGCCGCAATGTACGCGGCAGCAGCCTGATCCAGGGTCGGGACTTGAACCTGTTCACCGGCGGCGATCTGGTCAACGTCGGCACGCTGCGCGCCAGCAATAACCTCAACCTCCAAAGCACCGGCAGCGTCTACCAGGGCGGGCTGGTCGAGGCCGGCAACGACCTGCAAATACTGGCGCAAGACAGCATTCGCAACGCCATGGCCGGCGAGATCCGCGCCAGCCAGGTCAGCCTTGTCGCGCTCAAGGGCGACATCATCAACGACCGAACCGCGATTCAGGTCCGTGACGGCGCCGGCATGCGCACCCTGACCGATGCGGGCAGCAGCATCAGTGCCCGGGAAAACCTGGCCGTTGCGGCCGGCCGCGACCTGACCAACCACGGCGCCTTGAGCAGTGGCGGCAACGCGACCCTGACGGCGGGCCGGGACATCAACCTGGCGGCCAAAACCGATACCAGCGAGAAACACGAATTCAGCGACGGCGGCCACAAGTCGAGCATCACCACTGACGTGAAGAACCTCGCCGCGACCGTTACTGTCGGCGGCGACCTCAACATGAAGGCCGGGCAAGACGTCAACGTTATCGGCAGCACCGCGACCGCCGGCAAAGACCTGAACGTTCAGGCCGCGCGCGACCTGAACATCGTGTCGGTCAGCGATATGCACAACGTTGAGGGCAAGGAAAAGCACGGCAAGAAGCGCATCAAGACTTCGGATGATCAGACGACGCAAGTGGCGAGTGTGCTGACGGCGGGCAGGAACTTCACCAGCCAGGCTGGGCGCGACACGACGATTGTGGCGAGCAAGATCAGTGCGGGAAATGAGGCGTATCTGTACAGCGGGGATAGGTTGAACCTGCTGGCCGCGCAGAACAGCACCTACACCCTCTACGACATGAAAGAAAAAGGCGGCTGGGGCGCCAAGAAAACCCAGCGTGATGAAGTTACCCGCGTCACAAACGTAGGGACAGAAATCAAGACCGGTGGCGACCTGACATTGGCCAGTGGTGGCGATCAGCTGTATCAGCGGGCCAAGCTCAATAGTGGTAACGACCTGACGATTGCCAGCGGCGGCGCGGTGACGTTTGAGGCGGTCAAGGACCTGCATCAGGAGAGTCACGAGAAGAGTAAGAGTGACCTGGCGTGGACCAGCGCCAAGGGCAAGGGCAATACCGACGAGACGCTTCGCCAGAGTGAGTTGGTGGCGCAGGGGCAGTTGGCGATCAAGGCCGTAGATGGCTTGAAGATTGATATCAGACAGATTAATCAGAACACGGTTAGCCAGACCATTGATGTGATGGTGAAGGCTGATCCGCAATTGGCTTGGTTGAAAGAGGCTGAGAAACGCGGGGATGTGGATTGGCGGCATGTGAAGGAGTTGCATGATTCCTTCAAGTACAGCCATTCCAGCCTTGGTCAGGGGGCGATGCTTGCGATCATCATCGTCGTAACGGTATTGACGGCAGGTGCCGCCAGTACGTTTGCGGCAGCAGCCGGTAGTGCTGCAGGCGCCGGCTCGACTATGGCGGCGGCAACGGCAGCCACAGCTGCAACGACGACCAGTGCGGCTGTCGCAGGTACGGCAGCAGGTCTGGGAAACATCATTGCCACCGCGTCGTTGACCTCCCTTGCCAGTACGGGCGTGGTCAGCACGATAAACAACAAGGGCAAGCTGGGAGCCGCATTCAAGGAAACCTTCAGTAGCGACAGCATGAAACAAGCGCTGATCGCGGGCGCCTCAGCAGGATTTGTGAATTACGCCAGTGGCAACTGGTTTGGCGCACAGAGCGACCCTATCACTAACAAAGTGAGTGGTCCCAGCGTAGTACCTCATTGGAACGACCCGGCAGCTATTGGTCGGTTCGGTACGATCCAATTGGCGGGCGGAGCGGTGCGCGGAACGCTTTCCGAAGCCCTTGGGCAAGGCAGCTTCAAGGACGCAATGAAGGGCAGCGTCTTCGATGTGCTTCAGGCTACTGCTTTCACAGGTGTTGGTGATTTTGGCGATGCCTTCAAACTTCAAGACAGCGGCCTAAGTAAAACCGCCCTGCATGCTGTCGTGGGTGGGTTGCTTTCAGAAGCAATGGGTGGCGATTTTAAAACGGGGGCGATCGCTGCGGGCGCTAATGAGGCGCTTATCGCGACCTTGGATAAAACACCGTTACTCAGTGGCGATGATCCCGCAGAGCACGACCGGTTGGTAAACGCTGCGTCCAAACTGGTGGGGTTGCTGGCGGCAGCCAGTGTTGATGGCGACGTTTCTCTAGGCTCGGAAATCGCCGGGAATGCGCAGTCTTACAACCGCAAATTACACGTTCAAGAAGAGAAAAGACTTGCTCTTGAGGCCAAGAATTTAGATGCCTCAACTGGCAAAAGCCAATCTGGCTTCGAATGGAACGCTCTACTGACATTCGTAGCAGGTGGTGAGGTCGATAAGCAGACCAACAATGAACTACAGGGAATTCTGTCCGGCTATAGCCCGAATAACCCAGAGGGTCAGCACTTGGCTGACGATCTGCGTGTTGCCCGAGGAGTGGTCACTCAACTGCAGAACGAGGAGGTGCTTTTGACGTGGGCGGATGGGAGCCCCATCGTCGCGAACGGCGACAAGGTCGTTGCGTTCACCTCTACGGACAGGCAGTACAACGACTCGCGTCTCTTCAATCCTTCGAGCAACTCCACCTACAACAACGCCCCAGATGGCATGGGTGTAGTACCGGACAAGTGGGCTGAGCAATACGGGGATTCTATTGCTATCAGGAAGCTTCCTGAAATTGGTGCGCTCAGTGCCGATGCTGCGGCCCAAGCAGAGCAAATGGACCGGTTACGTGTTCTGGCGAGTGGCGGGGTCAATTCGAATATTGATCTCAAGCTACTTGCTGAGCTTATGCCCATAGGCGGGGTGGGCAAGGGACCGCTTCTGAGCGCAATCAAGGACTTGGCAGCGCGAGATGTATTGGCGGTCAAAGGGGCGGAGGCTGTTGCTGGGAGGGGGATCGAGTCTGTTGCAGGGAAAGGCGTAGATGCCGCTGCCGGGAAAAGCACTGAACAGTTCGTTACCCAAGCCGAGGCAAAGTTGGCGGGCTACAGCCCATGCTGCTTTGCTGCAGGAACCATGGTCGCCACCCCTGAGGGTGAGCGAGCAATTGATGCGCTCAAGGTGGGCGATATCGTCTGGACCAAGCCTGAGCAGGGAGGTGAACCATTCGCCGCTAAGGTCTCCGCCACCCATATTCGAACGGATCAGCCAATTTATCAGCTGAGACTGGAGAAGAATGGCGTCACCGGCGTGGGTACAACCGAGACCTTGCAAGTGACACCGGGCCACCCATTTTATGTACCGGGGCGCAAGGGCTTTGTGCCGCTGATAGAGCTTAAACCGGGTGATCAGCTGCAGTCGTTAGGGGATGGTGCGACGCAGGATGCTTCGATCAATGTTTTATCTGTTGAATTGCTGCAGCCTCAAGGTACGACGTATAACCTGACTGTTGAGATAGGGCACACATTCTATGTCGGAAAGCTGAGTACATGGGTACATAACATCGGGCCTTGCTATAGCTGTAACGGCGGGACTTGCTCGATTCAAGGTAATCTCGGTGATGTCCCTTATGACTCTAGGAATATTAGAGAGGAGCTGGGTGAAAAATATGGTGCCGAAAACGTGGTGTCTACTACTGTACCCCCCGCTGGGATGCCAAATGTAAAGCTGGCTGGGTTGCATAAGGACATTGCGCTGCCAGATGGTTCGAAAACCCGAGTCGTTTTTGACAATAAAGGCTTTCCGATATTTGATGATATTGCAAAATTCGATACGCATATCAATATCGGAGATTTTCGGGCTGCAAGTTACGATGGGCAGTTGAGAATGGCGACTCGTGATTTGCGAACGCAAATAGACAGTGGTGCCATTCGAAGCTCGCTATTCTCAGACGTCCAACTAAAAGCTATACGCAGTGGTCAGGATAAGATTCCTGGATTCACTTGGCACCATCATCAGGATACCGGTAGGATGCAATTAGTTCCCGAAGCTGTCCATAACGGTGCTCGGCATGTCGGGTGGGAATCGATGAGTAAGGGGAAATAACATGTTCTCAGGTGTAAGTTTTGATTCGTATTATGGTCATGGAAATTCTGCGGAAATACGGGCTTTTGAGGCGCTGACGGGTAAGGTTTTACCTGCCGAGTACAAAAAAATTGTTTTAGAGTTCAATGGCGCTTTTGTTGTGAATAAACCCGCCTTCAAGTTTTATAATCGACTCCTAGGGCAAGAGGTTACATGCAGTCCAGGCATGTTTTTACCTTTTGGTAAGATTGAAGGGTCATTCGAAACCATGGAGATAAAGTATCAATATCCGCCAGAGGATTTTGTACAGGATTTGATTATTTTCTCAGTTTTAGGGAATGGGGATGCGCTGTGTTTTGACTACCGTAAAAATTTACTATCCGATAGTCCTCCCGTCGTAATGTGGCATCACGAAGCCACGCCTGGTGGCGATCTGGAGTTATCTGATGTTGCGCCATCTTTTTCAGATTTTTTAAACAGTCTGTCAGAGCGCCCACCCGAGTAACTGAAAACAGACAGCATTCGCAATGCCATGGCCGGCGAGATTCGCACCAGCCAGGTAAGCCTGGTCGTAGGGTGGGGGGCAGACCGATTCATTTTTGATGGATAAGCAAAAACGTCGTCTGTCCCTACTGCTGTTTTCCGTCTATCCGGTGATTTGACCGAAAGTTGGAGGGTGTTTTTTCGGGCCTCTTCGCGAGCAAGCCCGCTCCCACATTGGATCTCGGGCGTACACAAATAATGTGTTCACCGAAAATCCCCTGTGGGAGCGGGCTTGCTCGCGAAGGGGCCGGCCCATCCAGCACAAAACCCATAGTCAGACCAATAAACAGGCGATGTTTAAACGACACTTCCAGACACTCACCCAGGCTACACATCCTTGCGCCGTTGCCTACGACTACGCCAGAATCCGCCGGCTTGTGCGCCTTGAGGCCGGGCTCTATCGTTTCCGGGTCGCTGACGAATCAGCGATCGGGTTTCGCAGCCCGGGTCAATCAAGGCGCACAGCGCCACCGTTCCTTTTCAGATGACGTTTTTCGTTCGCTGAATTGCGTTATGGCGGCTGTGCGCGGGAGATCTTCGGGTCTGCCGGGTTCCTTGATTCCCGGTCTGCGAACCTGCGTACAGCTGCCACCTATCTTCGTTTCGCAGCGAACCGTGGCGGCTCCACTAATCAAGGAGCATCACTATGTTCAAAGCCACACCCAATCCACCGGAAACCGATCCAACATCCCCCTACGAATCCCTCGATTCGAAAAAGCTCAACGAAGCCGCCGATCGCGCCCTCGATCACTATCTCAAGCCCCCCATCCCCAAAGACACCAAGCGCAAACCTAGCACCATTTACCATGTCGGCACTGAGGTCGATAACGAAACCCTGCTGGTCAACGCCTGCGAATCCCTGGCGTCAGCGAGCATGATGCTCAGTGAGTTCGCCGGGTTGATGGACATGCCACATCGCAACATGATGTTGGGGATTCAATCGGTGGTCATGCTCGGAGAGCTGGCGGTGAACCGGGTGCTGGATAACCTCGATCCACGAGGTTAGCGAGGATGATCGTTCCCATGCTCTGCGTGGGAATGCAGCCCGGGACGCTCCGCGTCCCTTCCAGAGCCGAACGCAGAGCGTCCGTTGAGGCATTCCCACGCAGAGCGTGGGAACGATCAAAACCCCGCAGCACGCGGGGTTTCTTGTCAAAGTGTGGGAGCGGGCTTGCTCGCGAAAGCTGCTTAACATTCAACAGAGATGTCGACTGTTACGCCGCCTTCGCGAGCAAGCCCGCTCCCACAGGGGGGGTGTTAAAGCTCACATCAATATTGTTACGCCACCACTTGATAACACGGCACATATTCCGCGCCGCCCGGCAGTTTCATCCGGTGCTGGGCGACGAAGGCTTTGAGCAGTTTGTCCAGCGGCTGCATGACGGCAGCATCGCCACGAATCTGGTACGGCCCGTGTTCTTCGATCAGGCGAATGCCCTTGTCCTTGACGTTGCCGGCGACGATGCCGGAGAACGCGCGGCGCAGGTTGGCGGCCAGTTCGTGGGACGGCAGGTTGCGGCTCAGTTGCAGGTTGGCCATGTTGGCGTGGGTCGGGTCGAACGGGCGCTGGAAGCCTTCGTCGATTTTCAGCAGCCAGTTGAAGTGGAACGCGTCGTTGCGTTCGCGGCGGAACTGTTTGACCTCTTTCAGGCCCTGAGTCATCTGCCGTGCCACTTCAACCGGGTCGTCGATGATGATCTCGTAGTGTTGCTGCGCGGCTTCACCGAGGGTGGCACCGACGAAGGCGTGCAACTGCTCCAGATACGGCGCGGCGCTTTTCGGCCCGGTGAGGACCACGGGGAAGGGCAGGCTTTCATTGTCCGGGTGCATCAGGATGCCGAGCAGGTACAGGAACTCTTCAGCCGTGCCTGCGCCGCCCGGGAAAATGATGATGCCGTGACCGACGCGGACGAAGGCTTCCAGACGTTTTTCGATGTCCGGCAGGATCACCAGTTCGTTGACGATCGGGTTCGGCGCTTCGGCGGCGATGATCCCGGGTTCAGTCAAACCGAGGTAACGGCCGCCGTGGATGCGCTGCTTGGCGTGGGCGATGGTCGCGCCTTTCATCGGGCCTTTCATCACGCCCGGGCCGCAACCGGTGCAGATGTCCAGGCTGCGCAGGCCGAGCTCGTGGCCGACTTTCTTGGTGTATTTGTATTCTTCGGTGTTGATCGAGTGGCCGCCCCAGCACACCACGATTTTCGGTTCGACACCGGGGCGCAGGGTGCGGGCGTTGCGCAGCAGGTGGAAGACGTAGTCGCTGATACCCTGGGAGGTGCTCAGGTCGATGCTCAAGGCATCGAGTTCGTTTTCGGTGTAGACGATGTCGCGCAGGGCGCTGAAGAGCATTTCACGGGTGCTGGCGATCATTTCGCCATCGACGAACGCGTCGGCCGGGGCGTTCAGCAGTTCCAGGCGCACGCCTCGGTCTTGCTGGTGAATGCGGATTTCGAAGTCTTTGTAGGCTTCCAGAATGGTCTTGGCGTTATCGACGTGGGCGCCGGTATTGAGGATGGCCAGGGCGCACTGGCGGAAAAGGGTGTAGGTGAGGCCGGTTCCGGCTTCGCTCAGTTGCTGTACTTCACGTTGGGACAGTGTTTCCAGGCTGCCTTTTGGGCTGACCGAGGCGTTGATTACATGTCGTTGGGTCATTCAATGATCCTTAAAACGATGTCACCCGCCGGCAGGCGCATGGCATCCGAATAGTGTGTATCCATGGAGAAGATGGCACGAACTGCGCTGTATCGCCACGTTCCCCGTTTGACGATGGAAAGATGAAAAGGAGCCCCAGCATAGCTAAATCCTTCGGGGAGGCGATAATGCCCCGCAGTCTTTTTGCCACAGAGCCTTTTCCATTGACGTAAGGAATCCCGTCGCGATGTTCGAAATCCAGCCGATGAATGCCCAAACCTATCGACGCCAGACGCGGCGCAGCACGGTGATCATCGCCCTGATGTTCCTGGCGCTGGCGATGGTGCTGTCCACGGCGGCGGTGGCGCTGTTCGGTGAGCCCGGCGGCGACAATCTGCGTTTCAACGTGGGCGGGGTGTTTGCCGCATTGTTGCTGATGGTGGCACTGATGCGCGGCAAGTTCTGGACCCAGGAATGGATGGCGCCAGCGGTCTACGGTTGGCAGCTCAAGCGCAGCCTCATGAGCATCACCAACGTCATGCACCAGGTCACGGCGGCAGTGGAGAAGGGCGATCCGAGTGCCATGAAGCTGCTGCGTTTTTATCACTTGGGGTTGAGCCAGATGCACCAGTTGGACGGCAACTCCAGCGACCATAGCCAGCTGACCCGTGAAATGGACCAGCACAAGGCGCGGATGGAAGCGCTGGGTATCGAGACCGAACAGACGCAATTGAATCCGGCCTGGCTTGAGGCGGTGAAACAGACGCAGATGTAGCCTTGCGCTTGTTGGCGATGAGCATTTTCGCGCAAATCACCTATCGTATTCGTTGATGAGTCATAGTGGTCTGAGCGCCAGCCACGGCTGGCTGGCGCTAAAAGGGCGAACGGGAAAATTCGCCATGTCATAAGGGATTAAGGGAGCGTCATGGGGCATCCGTCCGTCAAAGATCGTATCGAAAGCACCCGACTCGCCACGCCTTGGTTACCCGGGCAGGTTGAGTCGAGACTCAAGGTTCGATACGCAGTCTCCCTGCTCGTTGCGGTGTGCCTGTCCATGACGGCCATTGTGATCGGTGAAGGCTGGAATGCGCGCCAGTACCACTTGCGCGGCAGCGAAGTGGAGATGTCCAACCTGGCGCAAACCCTGGCCTCGCAGGCGCAGGCATCGATCAAGCAGGCCGACACGCTGCTGTTTGCCTTGGTGGATCGCCTTGAAATCGACGGCATGGAACCGGCGAAATTTCCCAGGCTGCAACGTTTGCTCCACGCCCAGCGCAGTGAGTTGGTGCAGATCCATGGGTTATTCGTATTCGACGAAGAAGGACGCTGGCTCGCCAACGCCATTAACGTCATACCGCCCAATGCCAATAATTCCGACCGTGAATATTTCATCTACCACCGTGATCATCCCGACCGCGGTCCTCATATCGGTCCTGCGATAAAAAGTCGCTCGACCGGTGAGTGGATCATGACCGTGTCGCGCCGGATCAATCACGCCGATGGCCGGTTTGCCGGCGTGGTGGTGGCTTCGATCTATCTCAACCATTTCCTGGACCTGTACAACAGCATCGACATGGGCAGTAATGGGGTGGTCAATTTGATCGCCGACGACGCCACCATCGTCGTTCGCCGACCGTTCAAGGAAACCGATATCGGCACCAGCGTGGCCAAGGGTCCGCTGTTTACCCAGCTGTTGCCCAAGGGCGATTCCGGTACGGCAATCGTCAAATCTTACGTGGATGGAGTGGAGCGGGTGGTGGGGTTTCGGCGGGTGGAGGGTTATCCGCTTATCGTTTTTGCCGCGCTCGACAAAAAAGAAGTCCTGGCCAGCTGGTTGCAGGAGTCAATAATCAGTGCGGGGATCGTCTCATTGCTGCTGGGGTTTGTGAGCGTTCTCGGCTATCGCCTGATCCGTGTCATGAAGCAGCAGAATAATATTCAGAACGAATTGCTGGAGGCTCAGGAAAAACTCATTGAGGTCAACCATAGCCTCAAGTTGCTGGCTCTGGAGGATGCACTGACCGGCCTTTCCAACCGGCGTCAATTCGACCTGTTCATCCTGGCGGAAATGGGCCGTGCCAGGCGTACCCACACCAGCCTTGCGTTGCTGATGATCGATGTCGATCATTTCAAGAGTTTCAATGATCACTATGGTCATTTGGCAGGCGATGAGTGTTTGCGCAAGATCAGCACCATCATCACCGACAACATCCAGCGCCCCGGCGATCTTGCTGCCCGATTCGGTGGTGAGGAGTTTACGGTGGTGCTGCCCGGCACCGATTATGTGGGGGCGTTTCTGGTGGCGGAAAAGATCCGTCGCGCGGTTCAGCAAATCGACATCAAGCATAGCGGCAGCCCCGAAGGCCTCGTCACGGTCAGCCTGGGGGTCTGTGCCTACAACCAGACGGCGCAGAGCCAGCCCGAAGATTTGATCGGCGCCGCAGACAAAGCGCTGTATGTGGCCAAGGCCAGTGGTCGGAACATGAGCGTCATTGCCAACTGAACTCAACCAGAGCGGTTATTGCCCTGAATGAGTCGGATGTCGCAGCTTCCATAAGCGGATCAGCCGCAGGTAGATCAGCACGTTGATCGCCAGCACCACGCTGCCCAACCCTAGCTGAATCGTGGGGGTCAGCCCGGCCGGATAAATAATCGGCCACACGTAATGTTCAATAAAACCGCCGCCATAACCGGTTTGCCCGGCCGCGTGGCGCATGAGGTTTTCCCAATCGGTCAGTGGGCACGTCAGGTGGAAAACTTCCACGATCACGCCCCACGCGGCGGCGGGCAAGTGCCACCAGGCCAGGTGGTGCCATTTGAGCACCAGCAGCCCGCCGAACAGCACGAACAGAATGAACAACAAGTGAGACAGGACCAGCCCGTCGGCGGCGATTCGGTAAAGCATGTCGATTCCCTGACGCGTTATGTGAATCGCTCCATGGTACTCGCGCCGGATAATCGCCAAAAGTGCGCAAGATAGTTCAAGCCATGGGCCGTGACTGCTGGCACAGTCTGGAGTCTTTCCCTGGTTGTAGAGCGTTATGTCGAACTCACTCATGCCGCGCAGTGCATTCCTTCGCGGTGCCGCGGCCATCATGCCGTTGTCCCTGGCGACCGCGCCTTGGGGGTTGCTGGCCGGTTCCATGGCCATCGAAGCCAACCTCACACCGCTGCAAGGCCAAGGGCTGTCGAGCATCGTGTTTGCCGGCGCGGCTCAATTGGTTGCCATCGGCATGCTCAAGGGCGGTGCCGGGGTCTTTTCGATTCTGTTGACCACGTTGTTGCTGACCTCCCAGCATTTGCTTTACGGGATGAGCATGCGTTCAGTGATTTCCCCGTTGCCGGGCCGCTGGCGTGTGGGGCTGGGCTTTTTGCTCACCGACGAGTTGTTCGCCCTGACCAGTCAGCATGACAAACAGCAATTCAATCGTTGGTATGCCCTGGGTGTGGGCCTGACGTTCTACATCGCGTGGAACCTCTTCACCCTGGCGGGCATTGTGCTGGGCAGCAGCATTCCGGGCCTTGAACACCTTGGGCTGGACTTCTCCATCGCGGCGACCTTTATCGCCTTGATCACGCCGGTGGTGCGCAATGTTCCGACGGTGGTCTGCGTGGCGGTTTCACTGTTCTGTTCGGTGCTGTTCAGCTATTGGCAATGGGGCTCGGCCCTGGTGTTGTCGGGGTTGGCGGGCATGACCGCAGGCTTTATCTGCAACAAACTCTATGTGGGGCGCACATGATGGTCTGGGCTGTGATTATCGGGATGGGCCTGCTGGTATTCCTGAACCGCTACGTATTTCTCGAGCCTCGGCTGCCGGTGCGCTTAAGCAGCAATGCCCGGCAGTTCCTCGGTTTCGCGGTGCCGGGCATGCTCACGGCGATCTGCGGGCCGATCGTGTTCATGCCCGACAAGCAGTTGAACCTGCAGTGGGACAACCCGTACCTGATCAGTTCGCTGGTGGCCGTGGGCCTGGTGCTTTACACCCGCAACACCTTGCTCAGCATGTTGTTGAGCATGGGGTTCTTCTTTTTGCTGCGGTGGTGGCTCTGAGTCGTCCCCGGAGAAACTGTTCTACGCTTAAGGAAGATGACTGATCCCTTGAGGAATGGAGGTGGACATGGCCACTGAACCAAAGCGTCCGGACCCGGATGAGGACATCGATGAGCCGACGGAGGAAGAGCTCGAGCAGCAGAGGCGTTCGACGCCGGACTGGAAGCATCCTGATGACGGTAAAGAACTGTCGGACCGCGATCAGGAGCGTCCGCTGAAGCCCTGACAGATCTGCACCTGCCAAAAGCCCCGCCATAGATAGCGGGGCTTTTTAGTTTCCAATGCCTGTGCAACCACAGATAAGACAATGTGCCGCCGCAGACAGAGAAATGTACCGGGAAATGCAGTCTGTAGAGCCACTGTTACTGGGTAAACACTCACTGTTCCCGGTCATGAGCTTATGCATAAATAGAATTTAAATTATCCATGTAAGAGCGTTATGGTCTATAAAGATAGCCCTCCAGGAGCCCCTGATGAACCTGTCCCGATACTTGCGCGGTCTGTTGGCCTGCGCGCTGTTTGCCGCGCCTTTGAGCTACGGTGCCGAGCCCGTGGTGTTGCACGTCGGCGATCAGAACTACTACAACATTCGCGCCTCGGTGGAGGCTTCGGGTGTGCTGCAAGGAGCGCCCTATACTGTTGACTGGAAGCACTTCCAGGCCGCTGCGCCGCTGGCCGAAGCGCTGAATACCGGCGCGTTGGACCTGGGTTTTCTCGGTGATTCGGGGTTTCTGTTTCTGGCCGCCAAACAGGCACCAGTCAAGCTGATCGGCGTGTCGCGGCAGAATCCGGACACCATCGCCTTGTTGGTGCCCAAGGACTCGCCGGTCAAAACCATCGCCGATCTAAAGGGCAAGAAAGTCGCTTACTGGCCCGGCGCCTGGAGCCAGCAGCTGACCCTGCGCGCCCTGGAACAAGCCGATTTGCCGGACAACTACGTCGACTTCATCAAACTGATGCCAATCGACGCCGCTGCCGCGTTACCCCAAGGCAGCATCGACGCGTTTCCGGTCTGGGAACCCTACATTTCCCAGCAGATTCTGTTCTCCGGCGCCCGACCGATTCTTACTGCCAAAAACCTGATGCCCGGCCTGAGCGCCATCGCCGCTTCGACGCCTTCGATCGACAGTAAACGCGAAGCCATTGCCGACTTCCTGGTGCGCCTGAAAAAGGCCCGGGCCTGGGTCGACACCCACACTGACGAGTACGCCGATCTCTGGGCAAAAAAGGCCAACCTTGATCAGAACGTGTCACACCATTGGCTGCGCCAGGCGCACATGACTGTCGGCCCGGTGGATCAGCAGGCCGCGGCGGATCTGCAAAGCACCGCGGACTTCCTGTTCAAGGTCAAGGCATTGCCGGCGGCCTTGGCGACGGCACCGATCATCGACAGCTCGTTCCAGCAGGCGCTGGCGCAATAACCGAAAATCGCAGGCATAACGCGAGTCCGGGAGCGGGCGCCGGAACCAAACACTGTGTACCCTTATCCAACCTCGGCTTGCAGCGATTTGCGGGCCGGTCGAGGGATGAATGGGCGAGGGGTTTTTGCCATTAAACGTGATGACCGCAAGGTCTGGTCCAAGGCAAAACATGAAGCAGCTGGTCAAGGTTTTCTCCGCGTTCGCCATCGCAGTCGGCCTGCTGGGCTGCATTGCCGCGCCCATTGAAATGACGCCGCAGACGCAACAGGGTCTGCGCACACAAGCGCCGATCCGCTTTCTGCTGACCTTCGACGACGGGCCGAGCGCGTCGGGTTTTTACAACCCGACCATCACCGTGCTCGACAGCCTCGCGCGCAATCCGCTGCAACCCGACATTAAAGCGGTGTTCTTCGTGCAGACCCGTGACTCACGCGCCGGCGGCAGTGAAGCGGGTCGACAGATCATGCGTCGCGAACACGCCGAAGGTCACCTGCTGGGCTTCCACACCGCCACGCGCCGACACACCAACCATCGTTCTCTGGACCCGGAAGAGCTGGAGCAGTCGCTCACGGATGGCAGCGCAGACATCACCGCGATCAGCAAAACCACGCCGACTCTGGTGCGTCCGCCGTTCTGGAACTACGACAAGCGCACCTTTGCGGCCTATCAACAGCATGGCATGCACGTATTGTTGACCGACCTGAGCGCCAATGACGGCAAGATCTGGGGCTTCAACGCCAGCCCCCGTCGGCGGGCCAATATGCTGCGGCAACTGTCCGAAGTCCGCGAGCGCATTGCCCTCGGCGAGTTGCCGACGGTGGACGGAGTGATTCCGGTGGTAGTGACCTTTCACGACCTGAATCGCTACACCGCCCGGCATACCCGGGAATACCTGCAAATCCTCCTCGACAGTGCCAGTGCAGCCGGTCTGGTCACGGCGAAGAAAGCGTTTTACGACGATACGGCAGCGCTGCAACGGGCGGCCATGGCGCGTACTGTCCGTGACAGTTCAGAAGCGGTTGAGTTGCCAGGCATCTGGAACTGGTTATGGGGCGCAGATACCCACTGATCGATGTCGGGCGATTAACTGTGTAGCAGCTGTCGAGCCTGCGAGGCTGCGTTCGGCTGCGCAGCAGTCGTCAAACCAGAACTTGCGGTGTATCAGGCAAACCGCGTTAGCTGGATTCGCGACTGCTGCGCAGCCGAACGCAGCCTCGCAGGCTCGGCAGCTGCTACAGAACTCGCTGGCGAGTTGCGCAAGTTGATCTACGCTGAGTGGATCCAATCGGAAAACCGTCCCCGAGGGCGCTCGCCATGATTCCAGTTCCCCAGCTTTGCAGCATTGTGGAGTCCGGTTTCAAACCGTTGTCTTGCGAATGCACCGTGAATCGCGATGAAACATTGCGGATCAAGGTCTTCGATCACAGCACCGGTCGGATTGAGCTGTTGATTACCGGCGTATCGCCCGACGAGTTGACCAGTGTCCGCGATGTTTCCAACCTGATCGGCGAACTTCGCACCGAAATGCGCGCCGGGCGCCGAGCATTGGCCGGGGTCATGGCCTGATTGACGAACCTTCGCGCGGCAGCAGTTCATCGATCATCTGCAAACAATGATTCAACCCCGGCGATACATCGCCCACGCGCCTGCTGAGGATGATCGGCGAGGTCGCGTTGTCTTCCAGCACCGGGGTGAAGCCAATGTCGTCGCGGTGCAGCAACTGCACTGAGGCCGGCACCAACGTCACCCCGATTCCCGCGCCCACCAGACCGATCGCTGTTTGCAGCTCATTGGTCCATTGCGCCACGTTGATATGCACGCCATAGGATTCGAATAACGCGATCACGTGGTCGGCGTAGCTGGGCCGCGGGTTGCCGGGATAGAGCACGAAGGGTTCTTTTGCCAGGTCACGAAGGCTGATCGGTCCGGCCAGTAATGGATGGCCGGCGGGCAGGGCGGCGACCAGCCGGTCTTCAGTCAAAACAGTCTGGATGATCGCCGGGTCGTCGATGCGGATTCGCCCGAAACCAATGTCGATGCGCCCGGCCTTGAGCGCCTGCACCTGTTGCAACGTGGTCATTTCCGAGAGCCCCAACTCCAGCGCCAGTGGCTCGCCGCTGCGCAGTCGGCGAATCAGTTCCGGCAGCACGCCATACAGTGTCGATGGCGCAAAGCCGATGCCCAGCCAGGTCTTTTCGCCCAGCCCGATCCGCCGTGTGTTGTCGCACACCTTGCCCAGTTGTTCGAGCAGGGCGGTGGAATGTTCGTGGAAAAACCGTCCGGCGTCGGTCAGCTTCAGCGGTCGGCCGCGCTCCAGCAGAAGCACCCCGAGTTCGTCTTCCAGCTGCTGGATCTGCCGGCTCAGCGGCGGTTGGGCGATATGCAGCAGTTCGGCAGCGCGGGTGAAGTTGAGGGTTTGAGCCAACACCTGAAAATACCGCAGGTGACGCAGTTCCATGAGGCCTCCAGACGTCGGTCTGTTGAATACCTTTAAGCTGTTAAATACCTTTAAGGTATCGAATCAGACCAATTCTATATTGGCCGCCCGGAAAAAGCCGTACGAGAATCCGTTCCAGAACTTTAAGAACCTGACGGGTATCGACATGCGTGCAACTGCCATTGAATCGATCGAGACAATCATCGTCGATCTGCCGACCATTCGCCCGCACAAGCTGGCGATGCACACCATGCAGAACCAGACCTTGGTGATCATCCGTGTGCGCTGTGCCGACGGTATTGAAGGGATTGGTGAATCGACCACCATTGGCGGTCTGGCCTATGGCAACGAAAGCCCGGACAGCATCAAGACCAATATCGATACACACTTCGCGCCATTGCTGCTCGGCCAGGACAGCGGCAATGTGAATGCCGCAATGTTGCGCCTGGAGCGCAGCATTCGGGGTAACACCTTCGCCAAGTCAGGTATCGAAAGCGCCTTGCTCGACGCCCAGGGCAAGCGCCTCGGCCTGCCGGTCAGCGAACTGCTGGGCGGTCGCGTTCGCGATGCGCTTTCGGTGGCCTGGACCCTGGCCAGTGGCGACACCGCCAAGGACATTGCCGAAGCGGAGCAAATGCTCGACCTGCGCCGCCATCGGATCTTCAAGCTGAAAATCGGCGCAGGCGAGGTCAACCGCGACCTGGCCCACGTCATTGCGATCAAAAAGGCGCTGGGCGATCGCGCCAGCGTGCGGGTCGATGTCAATCAGGCCTGGGACGAAGCGGTTGCCCTGCGGGCGTGCCGGATCCTCGGAAGCAACGGCATCGACCTGATCGAACAACCGATCTCGCGCAATAACCGCGCCGGCATGGTGCGCCTGAATACCGTGAGCCCGGCGCCGATCATGGCCGATGAATCCATCGAATGCGTGGAAGATGCCTTCAACCTGGCACGCGAGGGTGCCGCTTCGGTATTCGCCCTGAAAATCGCCAAGAACGGCGGCCCCCGCGCCGTGCTGCGTACCGCCGCGATTGCCGAGGCGGCGGGTATTGGCCTGTACGGCGGCACCATGCTCGAAGGCGGCATCGGCACGCTGGCCTCGGCCCATGCCTTCGTCACTCTGAACACACTGGGCTGGGACACCGAGCTGTTCGGCCCGCTGCTGCTCACCGAAGACATTCTCAGCGAGCCATTGGTCTACCGCGATTTCCAACTGCACGTCCCGCAAACACCGGGGCTGGGCCTTGTTCTGGATGAAGAGCGCCTGGCGTTTTTCCGTCGGGACAAAGTATCCAGGACCATATCCACTGCCGTTCATCAAGCCTGAGGAGGGCATCATGCTGTTTCACGTAAAAATGACTGTGAATTTACCGGTCGACATGAACCCGGAACGCGCCGCTCAGCTCAAGGCCGACGAAAAGGCCCTGGCCCAGCGCCTGCAAGAGCAAGGCAAGTGGCGTCATCTATGGCGCATCGCCGGGCTCTATGCCAATTACAGCGTGTTCGATGTCGACAGCGTTCAGGAACTGCATGACCTGCTGATGCAATTGCCGCTGTACCCGTACATGGCCATCGAGGTCAACGCGCTGTGCCGGCATCCTTCTTCCATTCGCGAGGATGACCGCTGAACCCAGCCTGTTCAGTTCGCTACGCTAATAATTACAAGATGAGGAACCACCATGAACGTCAAGATTTCCCACACTGCCAGTGCCCAGAAGTTTCTCGAAGACGCCAGCGGTCTGCATAACGAAGCCGGCGACCCGCGGGTCAAAGCGCTGATTTACCGGATCCTGCGGGATTCGGTGAACATCATCGAAGACCTGGCCGTGACCCCGGAAGAGTTCTGGAAAGCCGTCAACTACCTCAACGTGCTGGGTGCGCGTCAAGAGGCCGGGTTGGTGGTGGCCGGGCTCGGTCTGGAGCATTACCTTGACCTGCTGATGGACGCCGAAGACGAGCAGGCCGGCAAGGCCGGCGGCACACCGCGGACCATCGAAGGGCCGCTGTATGTGGCGGGTGCGCCAATATCGGAAGGCGAAGCGCGGCTGGATGACGGCGTCGATCCGGGTGTGGTGCTGTTCATGCAGGGCCAGGTGCGCAACACCGCCGGCGAACCGCTGGCTGGCGCGGTGGTGGATGTCTGGCACGCCAATACCGGCGGCACTTATTCGTACTTCGATACCACTCAATCGGAATTCAACCTGCGTCGTCGTATCGTCACCGATGCCGAGGGCCGGTACCGTTTTCGCAGCATCGTGCCGTCGGGCTACGGCTGCCCGCCGGACGGGCCGACCCAGCAATTGCTCGATCAACTGGGCCGTCATGGTCAGCGTCCGGCGCACATTCACTTCTTCATCTCCGCGCCGGATCATCGTCACCTGACCACCCAGATCAACCTCGACGGCGATCAGTACCTGCATGACGATTTCGCCTACGCCACCCGTGACGAACTGATCGCCAAAATCACCTTCAGTGACGATCCGCAGCGAGGGGCGGCTCATGGCGTGAGCGGGCGCTTTGCCGAAATCGATTTTGACTTCACCCTGCAGTCGTCTGCCCAGCCTGAGGAGCAGCAACGCCACGAACGGGTTCGCGCGCTCGAGGACTGATACCCTCGACCAGCCGAACCGGGCCATGAGATGACCGATCGTTTATCTCGTGGCCTTGTGGGAGCGGGCTTGCTCGCGAAGAGGCCGGAGCATCCTGCATCTCAGCCTACTGACACACCGTTACAACCACTGCCCTGGAATGGCCTGACGCAACCGATAACAACAATGAGAGTGAACCGATGATGCAAGCGCAATTGTTGAGTCATCGCAGCAGAGTCTTCGACCATGCCGACCCCTACGCGGTGTCGGGCTACGTCAATCAGCATGTCGGCAATCATTGCCTCCGGATGCCCAGGGCCGGCCGGCCGCTGGCCAGCCTCGATCATCGAAAATTCGCCAGCCTCGACCTGTGCCGCATCAGTTACGGCGCCAGCGTGCGGGTTATGTCCCATGCGCTGGACAGCATCTATCACTTGCAAGTGTTGCTGCGCGGCAACTGCCTGTGGCGCGGCCATGGTCAGGAACATTACTTCGCTCCCGGCGAGTTGCTGCTGATCAACCCTGACGATCCAGTGGATCTGACCTATTCCAGTGATTGCGAAAAATTCATCCTGAAAGTCCCCACCCGGCTGCTGGAGTCGGTGTGCGAAGAGCAGCGCTGGCGGTACCCGGGGCAGGGCGTACGGTTTCTGGAGAACCGTTATCAGCTCAATGAGCTGGAAGGTTTCGTCGGTCTGCTGGCGATGATTTGCCAGGAGGCGGAAGCCACCGAGCAGATTCCCCGGGTGCAGGAGCACTATGCGCAAATCGTGGTCAGCAAAATGCTTGGCCTGATGAAGACCAACGTCATGCGCACCGATCCCGGCTCACCCTCGGCCACGTTCGAGGCGCTGGTCGATTACATCGCGTGCAACCTCAAGCAGGACATCGACAGCGAAGAACTGGCGCGCCAGGCACGGATGAGCCTGCGTTCGCTGTATGGGTTGTTCGAGCGTAACGCGGGGGACACGCCGAAAAACTACATCCGGCAGAAAAAGCTCGAACGCATTCACGCCAACCTGAGCGACCCGACCTGCAACGTGCGCAACGTCACGGAAGTGGCCATGGATTACGGCTTTCTGCACCTGGGCCGGTTCTCCGACAGCTACCGCAAACAGTTCGGCGAATTGCCTTCCGACACCCTCAAGCGCCGTCATTGACCTGACCTGTAGGAGCCAGGCTTGCCGGCGAAGGCGCCCTTGAAGACGCTTTCGCCGGCAAGCCTGGCTCCTACAAAAAATCACTCTGCACAAAACGGATTTGATCGTTCCCACGCTCCCGCGTGGGAATGCCTCAACGGACGCTCCGCGTCCGCTTTTGGGACGCAGAGCGTCCCGCGCTGCATTCCCACGCAGAGCGTGGGAACGATCGGGCATCAGCACTAACGGATTGCAGTAAACGGATACAGGTCTGCACCCCGCGGATAGTCCGCCCCATCCCCGCGTCCTAGCATGACCCTGCCTGAATAAAAACAATGGAGGCGGCGGCCATGTCCCTGCGACCCGAATACCTTCACTCCCTGCTTGAAGAAGACCCTGAGCAGGGCATCTATCGCTGCAAGCGTGAGATGTTCACCGATCCGCGGCTGTTCGACCTCGAGATGGAACACATCTTTGAAGGCAACTGGCTGTACCTCGCCCATGAAAGCCAGATCCCCAACAACAACGATTTCTACACCACCACCATGGGGCGTCAGTCGATCTTCATCGCGCGCAACAAGGACGGTGAACTGAACGCCTTTATCAATGCGTGCAGCCACCGTGGAGCGATGCTCTGCCGGCACAAGACCGGCAACAAGAGTTCGTACACCTGCCCATTCCACGGCTGGACCTTCAACAACTCCGGCAAGCTGCTCAAGGTCAAGGACCCGGCGGCGGCCGGCTACCCGGCGAGCTTCAATTGCGAAGGCTCCCACGACCTGACCAAAGTCGCGCGTTTCGAATCCTATCGCGGTTTCCTGTTCGGCAGCCTCAAGGCCGATGTCGTGCCGCTGGTTGAGCACCTGGGCGAGTCGGCGAAGATCATCGACATGATCGTCGACCAGTCCGCTGATGGCCTGGAAGTGCTGCGCGGTTCCTCCAGCTACATCTACGAAGGCAACTGGAAACTCACCGCCGAAAACGGTGCCGACGGTTATCACGTCAGCTCGGTGCACTGGAACTACGCGGCGACCCAGAACCAGCGCAAACAGCGCGAAGCCGGCGATTGCAATCCGACCATGAGCGCCGGCACCTGGGCCAAGCAGGGCGGCGGTTTCTATTCCTTCGACAAGGGCCACATGCTGCTCTGGACCCGTTGGTCCAACCCCGAGGACCGTCCGCTGTACGAGCGTCGCGACGAGTTGGCCCGGGATTTCGGCAAGGCTCGCGCCGACTGGATGATCGAGAACTCGCGCAACCTGTGCCTGTACCCGAACGTGTACCTGATGGACCAGTTCAGCTCGCAGATCCGCATCGCCCGGCCGATCTCGGTCAACCGCACCGAAATCACCATTTACTGCATCGCCCCCAAAGGCGAAAGCGACCACGCCCGTTCGAGCCGGATTCGTCAGTACGAGGATTTCTTCAACGTCAGCGGCATGGCGACCCCGGACGATCTGGAAGAGTTTCGCTCCTGTCAGACGGGTTACCAGGGCAGCGTCACCACGTGGAACGACATGTCCCGTGGCGCCGAACATTGGGTCGAAGGCGCTGATGACGCGGCCAAGGAAATCGACCTGCATCCGCTGCTCAGCGGCGTGCGTACCGAGGACGAAGGCCTGTTCGTGTTGCAACACAAGTATTGGCAGCAAACGATGCTCAAGGCGTTGGCCGCGGAGCAGTCCGAACTGATTGCAGTGGAGGCCGTGCAATGACCATTACCTATGACGCGGTGCGCGATTTTCTCTACCGCGAAGCACGCTACCTCGACGACAAACAATGGGACGACTGGCTGGAGTTGTACGCGCCCGATGCGACATTCTGGATGCCGTCCTGGGACGACAACGACGAGCTGACTGAAGACCCGCAGCGGGAAATCTCGCTGATCTGGTACGGCAACCGCACCGGCCTGGAAGACCGCATCTTCCGCATCAAGACCGAGCGTTCCAGTGCCAGCGTGCCGGACACCCGCACCTCGCACAACCTCAGCAATATCGAGCTGCTCGAACAGGCCGACGGGCTGTGCAAGGTGCGCTTCAACTGGCACACCCTGAGCTTTCGCTACAAGACCGTCGACAGCTATTTCGGCAGCAGTTTCTACACCCTGGATGTACGCGGTGAGAACCCGTTGATCAAGGCCAAGAAAGTGATCCTGAAGAACGACTACGTTCGCCAGGTCATCGATGTCTACCACCTCTGAGGCGGCGTCATGACTCATTCCATTGCATTCAATTTCGAAGACGGCGTCACCCGATTCATCGACGCCAACGCCGGCGAAACCGTGGCCGATGCCGCGTATCGCCAGGGCATCAATATTCCACTGGACTGCCGCGACGGCGCTTGCGGAACCTGCAAGTGCTTCGCCGAGGCTGGCCGCTATGATTTGGGCGAGGACTACATCGAAGACGCCCTCAGCGCCGACGAAGCGCAACAGGGTTTTGTCCTGACCTGCCAGATGCGGGCGCAGAGCGATTGCGTGGTACGGGTGCCGGTTTCATCGGATGTCTGCCGCACCCGTCAGGCCAGTTACGACGCAACCATCAGCGCCGTGCGTCAGTTGTCCGACAGCACCATCGCGCTGTCGATCAAGGGCGAAGCCCTGAGCAAGCTGGCGTTCCTGCCGGGGCAGTATGTGAACCTCGGGGTGCCCGGCAGTGAGCAGACCCGCGCTTACTCGTTCAGCTCGTTGCAGCGCGACGGCGAAGTCAGCTTTCTGATTCGCAACGTGCCCGGCGGCTTGATGAGCAGTTTCCTCACCGGCATGGCCAAGGCCGGTGACAGCATGAGCCTGGCCGGACCGTTGGGCAGTTTCTATCTGCGCGACATCCGCCGTCCATTGTTGTTGCTGGCCGGTGGCACCGGCCTGGCGCCGTTCACCGCGATGCTGGAAAAAATCGCCGAACAGGGCAGCGAGCATCCACTGCATTTGATCTACGGCGTGACCAACGATTTCGACCTGGTGGAACTCGATCGACTCGAAGCCTTCGCCGCACGAATTGCGAACTTCAGCTTCAGTGCCTGCGTGGCCAATCCCGACAGCCGGCACCCGCTCAAGGGTTACGTGACCCAACACATCGAGCCACGGCATTTGAACGATGGCGACGTCGACGTCTACCTGTGCGGCCCGCCGCCGATGGTCGAAGCGGTCAGCCAGTTCATCCGCGAACAAGGCATTGCGCCTGCGAACTTCTACTACGAGAAATTTGCCGCCAGCGCGGCGTAAGTTCTGCAGTTGTAAATGTCTTGTAGGAGCCAGGCTTGCCGGCGAAGACGTCCTTGAGTGCGCCTTCGCCGGCAAGCCTGGCTCCTACGAAAAACGATTCATATGCCGGCATGAGGTGCCCATGAACAGATTCCACGAAAAAGTCGCGCTGATTACCGGTGCCGCCCAGGGCATCGGCCGGCGTGTGGCTGAACGCATGGCCGCCGAAGGTGCGCGACTGATTTTGGTCGACCGCTCCGATCTGGTGTTCGAACTCCAGAAGGAATTGGGGCAGAGCAGCCAGGTACTAGCCCTGACCGCCGACCTTGAGCAGTACAGCGAATGCAGTCGCGTTATGCGCACCGCTGTCGAACGCTTTGATCGCCTCGATGTGCTGGTCAATAACGTCGGCGGCACGATCTGGACCAAGCCTTTCGAGCACTATGAAGAGCAGCAGATCGAAGCCGAAGTGCGCCGTTCGTTGTTCCCGACGCTGTGGTGTTGCCATGCCGCGCTGCCGTTCATGCTCGAACAAGGCAGCGGTGCCATCGTCAACGTCTCGTCCATTGCCACCCGCAGCGTCAATCGCGTGCCATACGGTGCGGCGAAGGGCGGGGTCAATGCGCTGACCGCATGCCTGGCCTTCGAAACGGCCGGTCGTGGCGTGCGGGTCAACGCGACCGCCCCCGGTGGCACCGAGGCGCCACCGCGACTGATCCCACGCAACACCGCGCAACAGAGCGCTCAGGAAAAGCTTTGGTATCAGCAGATTGTCGACCAGACCCTCGACAGCAGTTTGATGAAGCGCTACGGCACGCTGGATGAGCAGGCGAGCGCTATCCTGTTTCTGGCCAGCGACGAAGCCTCCTACATCACCGGCATGGTCATGCCGGTCGGTGGCGGCGATCTGGGCTGAAAAGCTTTCAGATGGCCTCGGCTAAAGCCTGAATACCTGCGACCTACAAGCGACGCTGAAACGCTTTGACGATTCTGAGCGCGGCGTCGCTTATTTTCAGATTGTGGACGGCCTCCAGCGGATACCAGATGCAGTCGAAGATTTCATTCTGTGGACGAGCCGCCGCCAGATTTACGACCGACGCTTCGTACACATGGTGCCGGGTGCTGGTCGTTTCCCATTCCATCAAGTACAGCATGTCATCGACCTCAAGCCCTGTTTCCTCGTAGAGCTCTCGCATGGCCGCGCCCGCAGCGGTTTCGCCAGGCTCGACTTTTCCGCCGGGCAAGGTCCAGGGAGACTTGGGCTTGCGCACCAGGAGGATATGTCGATCCTGTTCGCAAATGACCGTGGCACGTACTTTCATGGGTTACCCGACTGCTAGCTGTCATAAAACAGCCATAAAAATGCAATATTCGGACCGAAGTCCGCAGAAGTATCTGTTTGAAGGGTTGGAGTCGACAGGTTCGCTGAAAGTGCGATTGGAGTGCCGGAATACCGACGCGACGTCTGGTTGGCACTTCAGTGAAGGTCGGGTGTAAGGTAATTGAGTCGATCCAGGACTATCACTGCCGAAATGGAGGTGACTATGAGCGTTCCGATGCTGACAAAAATGCACATGAACGGCTATGACGTACTCAGCGTGAACAACGGCCCCTGGCGGGTATGCACCAAAGGTGACCGGCTTGGAGCCTTTGGCAGCAGAGAGGAAGCATTGGCTTATGCGGCTTCGCTTCCTGCCTACAGAGCGCGGTCGGGTAAAGCGTCGCGTAGCCACAAATCAGACAAATAGTGCGTTGTAGCAGCTGCCGAGCCTGCGAGGCTGCGTTCGGCTGCGAAGCAGTCGTGATTTCAGGCGGCGCGGTGTTTCAGTATGACCTTGTATGCAAGTTTACGACTGCTTCGCAGCCGAACGCAGCCTCGCAGGCTCGGCAGCTGCTACAGGTCAGTAGCCGCCGCCACCCATCCCGCCTGTGGAAGGGGAATATTCTCTGGCTTTTTGTTGGGCACGACTCCATTGCGCACAGGTCATGAAGCTTTTGTGGTCGACCTTGCCCAGCTTGTCGAAACTGACGTTGTACGGCTGCTGATGGCCGGCCTGGGTCAGCTTGTAGTCAAAGCAGGTACCAGGTTCCACCGTGCGCTTCGTTATCGATAAAGGCTGGCCGCCAATCTGCTGGACTTGTTCCTTGCTCATGCCAGTCTCGACCTTGGCGACCAGCGGTTGGTCTCGATAAACGTGTGATTCCGTGTTGCAGCCACCTGACGCCGCCAGCACGGCGATCAGCGCGCATAGAGGCTTGTTCATGGCAGCGCTCTCTAGTGGACTTTCGTTCGAGTGATGGATTTTGCCTTTACTTCTTCAGCATAGCCCGCCAGTCGCTCTTCATCGCCCTGGAACAACGCGCACAGCCTTAGTGTTGCCTCTGCGTCCACATCATTGCCGGCCAGGCGCAACTGCTCTGCGATGCGCAAAAGCTCTACCGCCGACCACCTCAGGTCCGAGGCTACACCTTGCAGGTCGCGCCGAAGTTGCTGTTCATATTCGTTAAGCCACATGATGACCTCCTGCAATTCCCCGCTACGAAATAGTAATCCTATTTACCTGTCTGGAGCGTTATGTTCGTCTGATCGCAAGAGAGTCGAAATCATGCAAAAACCTGTCTACCAATTGCTGGAAGTCGCCAACGGCAAGCCGATCAAACTCTGGGCCGAGGGAGTGCCGGTTGAAAGCGAAGCCCGGCAGCAATTGATCAATATCGCGAAGATGCCATTTATCTTCAGGCACCTGGCGGTGATGCCGGACGTGCATCTGGGCAAAGGGTCCACCATCGGCAGCGTGATCCCCACTGTGGGCGCGATCATTCCGGCGGCCGTGGGAGTGGACATCGGCTGCGGCATGATTGCCGCGCGCACTTCACTGACCGCCGACGACTTGCCAGACAACCTGCACGGCCTGCGTAGTGCCATCGAAAAAGCCGTGCCACATGGCCGCACGTTGAGCCGTGGCCGCCGTGATGAAGGCGCCTGGAACCACGTTCCACACCAGGCCGATCAAGCCTGGGCGGCGCTTAGCCCACGGTTCAAGGCGATCACCGACAAATACCCGAAACTCGCCAGCACCAACAACCGTCAGCACCTGGGCACCCTCGGTACCGGTAATCACTTCATCGAGGTCTGCCTGGATGAAGCCAACCGCGTCTGGTTCATGCTGCACAGCGGTTCTCGCGGCGTTGGCAATGCTATCGGGACTTTGTTCATTCAATTGGCTCAAGCGGACATGCGCCAGCACATCGCCAATCTGCCGGACCGCGATCTGGCCTATTTCAAGGAGGGCAGCCGGCACTTCGATGACTACGTCGAAGCGGTGGGCTGGGCTCAGGACTTCGCTCGGCAGAACCGGGCATTGATGATGCAGGCGGTGATTCAGGCAGCGCGGCAAGTGATCCGCAAACCTTTCGAGGTCGCGTTGGAGGCTGTGAACTGCCACCACAATTACGTGCAGAAAGAGCGGCACTTCGGTGAAGACGTCCTGGTCACCCGCAAGGGCGCGGTGTCGGCGAAGAAGGGCGAACTGGGGATTATTCCCGGCTCCATGGGCGCCAAAAGCTTCATCGTTCGCGGGCTTGGCAACGAGCAATCATTCTGCTCCTGCAGCCATGGTGCTGGTCGGACCATGAGCCGCACCAAAGCCAAAAATACCTTCACTGTCGCGGACCAGATTCGCGCGACCGCTCATGTGGAGTGCCGCAAGGATGCGGCGGTCATCGATGAGATTCCGATGGCCTACAAGGACATCGATAAAGTCATGTACGCACAGCGTGATTTGGTGGAAGTGCTGCACACTTTGCGACAGGTGGTCTGCGTGAAGGGATAGTGATGGAAGGTGCTTCCATTGGTCGGGAACATTAACGTGAGATAACAGCTCTGCTGTCGTATTGAGGTAGTGATTTATTCGCTGGGGCGAGGCTATCTCGAAAATGACGACTACCGATGATTTCAAACACCATGCACATGAGCTGATCGTTGACCTGGATGCGGCCACCACGGAAATGATGAAACTGATCTCGGCCCATCAGATGAGCGGTCCGGAATGGGAGCGGGTCATGAAATGGCAGCATGAAGCGTACGAGCGATGGATGACGTACCTCAATGCGAGATCGTATCCCGAGTCCGGCTCGGGGGCCGAGCCGGGGCAGGGCGAAGCCCCTGTATAGAGAGCGTCGGGTGTCCGCTGGATGTCTGCACAAGTACAGGCTACATTTCCCGTTTTTCAGGATAGGGAAGCGTTTATGCGCATGTTGATAGCGGGAATAGCGGTGGCTGTGTTGGCGGGCTGTTCATTACCCGCATCCGTGGTGCCCGGCGAGCCCAATATCAGCAAATACAGCGATAAGGCGCCCAAGGAATATGCCGCGTGTGTATTGCCGTTATGGCGTCAGGACATTCCGGGATCGACGCAATCGCCGATTTCCAATGGCTACCGGATCACCGCGCCCAGTGTCATTACAGCTGACGAAATTCTGGTTATCGTGAAATCGAAGGATGGCAGCCGGGTATCGCTTTACCAAGGGCCTCCGTGGGCCAAGTCAGGGGCGCTGCGCCAGGCTGTCCGGGATTGTTTGTAACGCCCGCAGCTGCCGTATGTCGGAACTGAGGAACGGTCATTCCTGAATCAACTTCCAAGAGCTGACAGTCCCAGGGAGTTTGGCTATGAATGATGATCGGAAAAAGGCAGCCCTCGATGCCTGGTACCGGCTCTTGAGAGAACCGGAGGCCGGGATGGATTGTGAAGAACACTACGACAAACTGCTGAAGGCGGCGGATGAAATGGAAGGGGCCGGGCTCATCAACAACGCCGAATGGCGTGAGCTGGTGCGCGATGCACGGGGAGCTTTTTCCGCTACAAGCGATGGTGTCGGAAGCGGAACAGTCAGCAGATGACTTAAAAATAGTGTGGATATTTAATGAGTTAGGAGATTTAGTAACTGGATAGTGAATCAGAATATCTTGTTACAAGTCCCGCGATTGGGTAATATTGCCTCGCGTTCACCACCACGGTTTATGCATTTTTAAAGCCCAGGCGTCCATCAGCTGCCTGGGCTTTTTTTTGTCTGGAATTTGGAATGGCTTATGAGCGCGCTGCCGGCAGAGAGCCAGCAGCGTCGATGATGAGCGTGATGGACAAACGTTATTGATGCCTGTCGTTACCCGACTGGATCAGCCTTGCGCCGATCGCTGCCGGATGGATTGCCAGTGTCAAGAAGCCTTCTTTCCACCAGGACATTTTGCAGGGCCTGGCGTGCCGAAGGGCTTAGCTGATGTTCTCTCTCCTTGAGTTCGAGCAAGATGGGGTTGGACCATCCACGATAGGTTTGCTCGGAAATTCGAGTAGATGTCATCTATCTCTCCTTTGATGAGTCGCCCGACAATACAGTGGGCGAAGTCCTGTGCGCTAAAAATCCTAGTTGAGGAAACGACTTGTCGCCAGTGAGCGGATGGCAATGAAGTGCCGGTCATCCTTCGCGACGCGGGTAGTCCACGATTCGGGAGTAAACTTAAAAGGCTACCTCATCAAAAGGAGCCGCATATGATCGCCGATCAAATGAACAGACAGGAGTCGGAGCAAGGCGCTGTTTGGGATCAATACTTCTGTGCCGCGTTGATTGCCGAAAGCCATCTGACGGCACCGGTGGTAGGAGAAGCCACCCACGAAGACAGGCAGAATCTGTTAATCCAAAGGGCCAAAGCACTCGCCGATAAGATGCTGGAAAACAGAAGATAACCGCAGCCCAGCCATTGCGCTGGGCTCTTCGCTTTTTGATGCTTTTATCTTTCTGCGAAGTGAACGCTCCTTGGTCGCGGATCGTCTACAGTTGGTAGTTCATGGATACGGAGATCGAACATGAAGTGCCTAATTTGTCAGGCTGCCTCTAATACTGGTCATGCGGCTGACGACTGGTCAGAAATCAAATGCCCGGCCGGATGTGGACGCTACAAGGTCTCTGCGAACCTAGTGGAGAAAATGAAACTCAAGAACGAGTTCTTTGACATCGAACGCACAAGACGATGGCTTGAGATGTCACGCATCGATGAGCCGGTGCCGTTGATATCCACCTATGACTACCACGTTTCCTTATTGCATCGCGACACCGAGGTGAGGTCGGTCATCGCGCCGATTCGCTCCAGGCAGCCGCTGACTTCGGATTAGGTGCTGGCTGTAACACCGTCAGCGCGGGCATTCGCTCGATCTATCGGACGAGAGGTCGATGAGGAACAAGTTTCAGAAGAGCATCCCCGCTATTTGTCACTCTCCCTATCCAGGTTGTCAGCGTTGATGGCGGGCTGAAGCGGCTATGGCTGAATGATCAGGAGGTGGCTATGAACTGTCCGCTTTGTGGAAATACTTATGCGCTGGAAGATTCTTCGTACGGGAGTGGCTTGCGCATTCATTGCGAGCCGTGCGGTGGTTTCTATCGAATTTCAACAACCCTGAGCGGCTTGGCCGAGGGAAAGATCTATGACACCGAGCGCGCTCGAGCCCGCCTGAAAAAGAAGCGTGAAACCGACGAATTGGAAGATCAAGAGCCGGCGCTAGGCGCGGAGGACGAAGACCTGCTCGTCGAGCCAAATTGATGTGTCGTGCAATAAGCATGCGACCCAGCGAACGACGCACCGGGTGTGGGAAGGTTATCTCTGCGAGACGGTTGCGGTGGATGTGTGCACAAGGACTCGCCTGACTCTGAAGACGGGTTTCGAACCGGATTCCAGACCAGGCGAGCGTGCCAGATCCATGCGAGTTTTAATCCTGATGAACGCTTAGCGGCCCGGTTAATGATGAGCCTGTGCCACTCCGCGCAAAACCGTCGCAGCGGCGGATTGAGATCGAGTGCTGGCAATGTTTCCCAACGATACGACGCCCACCAGACGCTTGTCCCGGTTAAGCACGGGCAGACGGCGCAGTTGCACGTCCGCCATGTTTTTAGCCACATGCTCGATGTCTTCATCCTCAAAGCAATAGCGAATGCCGCCAGTCATTACTTTACTGATAGGGGTTTTGCCGGGGAGTCCTTCGGCTACGGCTCTAATGGCTATATCCCGGTCCGTGATCATGCCAATCAGACGCTCTTGCTCCTCAACCATGATGGCGCCGCTATCGATCCTGGCCATCATGTTCGCGGCCTCCTGGATCGTCTGGTTTGGCTTGGCTGTTAAAACATCTTTCGTCATAACTTCCGAAATCTTCATGAAAAGACCCCTTTAAAGTGATGCTTCAGTGATTAAGGGCTGCCAATTTATTCGACTTGGAGGGGAAGTGCGGGTTCAGATTGTTTTGTCTCCGCTCGTCATGGTGGCGGATTGATTGGGGCGGGTCATGGTGTTCAGGCCCTAGATAGGCTCTATCAGTTCTGAGCCCTGGTTCCTCACATTGCCTACGGCCACGTCCACTTTGAACCATTCGAAGACGTCGCAGGGTTCGCGTTCCTGCAGGAGTATCTGTTCGGCGCGCTCCTTGGGCGTGTAGGGGTCAATCCATTCCCGAGCCAGTTCGGGACTGAGCGTCACAGGCCGACGGTCATGAATGTCCACCATGCCGCCCTCACTGTCCGCAGTGATGATCACGAAGCCGTCATGCTCGTCCGGCTCCTTTTCGTACCTTGGATACTGACCAATGGCGGCGCACAGGATCGGCGCACGATCCTTGCGACGGATCAGGTAAGGCTGTTTCTTCGGGCCGCCCTCGTAAACCCATTCAAACCAGTTGTCGATGGCAATAATTGCCCGGTGCGGCCATATCTCCTTGAAGAACGGGTCGTGGGCGACTTTCTCAACCCGGGCGTTGATCGGTGTCGCGTGATCCCTGGCCCAATGCGGTCGCCAGCCCCAACGAACCCTGTCGGCGTGCAACATGCCGCTTTCCTCGTGGAAGAGGGCGAGCTGAGTCGACGGCGCGGCGTTGTAGAGCTCGAGCGGCTGGTCGCCAGCATTGTTGACCAGGGCGTTGGGCATGCTCAGCGCCGCCACGAACTCGTGAACACCTCGATACTGCGAAAGTCGTCCGCACATGGCTGAGCCCTCATGCTGAAGCTTAAGCTTAGACAATAGTTTCAAGGTGAGCTTTGAGGCTGCCTAGCCAGTAACGCCTTCAAAAAACAGGGTCATTTGCGACACGCGACCAGGCCACATCGGGGATTCGCGGGTTTCTTGATTGATGTCAATCGCCTGAGTCGACCTGCTCTGTATTCTCCGGAGAAACCGACAGCTGAATCGAGGGCGAAAAATCATGCTCTATCCGCTGTTTCTGACCTTTCATCTGTTTGCCGCCCTGATCTTTATCGGCACGGTGTTCTTCGAAGTCCTGTTCCTGGAAAGCATCCGCAAACAGTTGCCCGCCAAAGTGATGCTGCTGGTCGAGGAGGGTATTGGCCGCCGCGCCCGCACCCTGATGCCGTGGGTGCTGCTGGTACTGTTCGGTGCGGGGCTGGGCATGGTCTGGCTGCGCTATTTGCCCGTTCTTGCAACGCCAATGGCCTCATCGTTCAGCACCTTGTTGCTGTTGAAAATCATGGTCGCCGTGAGCGTGCTGCTGCATTTCCTGGGCGCCATGTTTTTGTTCAAAAGCGGCCGAATGAACGCTCGATACCTGCATTTCATCCATGGCAGTGTGTTCTGCCATATGGTCGTCATTGTGCTGCTGGCCAAGGGAATGTTTTACCTGACGTGGTGAGCGCCCTTGCCCCAAGGTCTGTCCTGCAAGCACTTGGCTTGCGCTTGATACAAGTCAAGGAGCATTGATCGCCAATCCCGGACACTGTTGATCCGCAGCCAGTCTCGGAGACCTGTCATGCTCGATTTTTTTCACGCCCCCGGCGAGCTGATCGCTCGGTGCGATCAGGGCGTACTCGACCCCAACTGCCATGCCGACACGCAAAAGTTTCATGACGGCATCGGCTCTCTGGATTTGCTCCGTGCCTTGCGCGTCAGCCGCCAGAAACGACGCCCGATCGCCCTGAACGTGCAACTGCCTTCCCGGCTCAAGCCATCCTTTTGTTCCCCGCGCGATGCCTCCTGCGAGCATGGCGACATCGAACAGTACCTCCAGCGCCTGGAACACGAGATCGACCTCGTCGGTTGTCACCTGAGTTCGGAGCAGCGGGTCGAACAATTTCATCTGGGCGGCGGAACACCCACCAGCGCTGATCTCGAGCGGCTGATGAGTCATCTGCGTGGCCGGTTCAACTTTCTCGAACATGAGTGCGGCGACTACAGCGTTGACGTCGACCTTCACCATACCGATTGGACGACCATGGGCGCGCTGCGCAACCAGGGATTCAATCATGTCAGCATTGGCATTCCGGATATCGACACCGACTGTGACATGTCGGTGGCCTGCTATCAGAATCCGGCCCCCATTCATTCACTGATCGATGCCGCCCGCACCTTTGGTTATCGATCGATCAATGTCGATCTGGGTTTTGGCCATGCCTGGCAAACGCCAGAAAGCTTCGCGCTGAAGCTGGCGGCGATCATTGAGCTGGAGCCGGACAGGCTGATGGTGTTCGACTATGCCCGACCACCACGCCGCTATCGGCCAAGGCTCGGCGACAAGGTCAGGGAACTGTGCAGCCAGGACGATAAAGGCGCGATGCGCCAGATCGCCTTCGAACAGTTGATCGCCGTGGGCTATCACTACATCGGTATGGGGCAGTTTGTGCGGCCCGACGATGATCTGGCGATCGCTCAGGAGCGCGGCCGGTTACGTCGCACGTGTGACGGTTTTACCCGTCACGGCTATTGCGACCATATCGGCTTCGGTTTGGGGGCTATCAGTCAGATCGACGATTTGTACACGCAAAACACCGACGCAATCGAGCGCTATCAGCAGCAACTGGACCGGGGCCAATTGCCGACGTCTCGTGGCTGGCGTTTCGAGGCGGGGGATCAGATACGGCACATGGTCATGGAGCGTCTGGCGTGTGATCAAGAACTGGATATCCGCGCCATCGAGCGGCGCTATGGGCTGATTTTCCATCAGTTTTTTTCATCTGTCTGGCCATTGCTGGAGCAATTGAGTCGTGAGGGGTTGATTGAATTGTCGGACCGTTTCATCAGCATTCTTCCCGCCGGCCGGCCGGAAGTGGATGCCATCTGCAACCTGTTTGAAAAGGATTCGGGCAGTGCAAGGCATTAACCCACCTGCGAGTTGATTGATCATGAAACCTGCATTCGATTTCGATCGAGCCCTGGTCGAAAAATATGACCGTCCCGGGCCGCGTTATACCTCTTACCCTACGGCGCCGCAGTTTCATCAGGCGTTTGCCGTCGATGACTATCAGCGTGCCGCCTCCGACAGCAACCTGGCGGCGGTGCCCAAGCCGTTGTCGGTGTATATCCACATCCCGTTCTGCAAGAGCCTTTGCTACTACTGCGCCTGCAACAAAATCATTACCCAGAAAACCCATCGGGCCGTCGAATACCTGACGTACCTCAAACGTGAAATCGTGATGCAGGCGGCCTTGTTCGACAGCACGCGCAAACTCACGCAACTGCACCTGGGCGGTGGCACGCCGACGTATTTGACCCGTGAACAGCTGGCGGATCTGATGGATTGCTTGCACCAGGCGTTCGACATGGACGACAGCGATGACCATGAGTTTTCCATCGAGGTCGATCCGCGCACCATCAACACCGAGCAGATCCAGTCGCTGCGTCAATTGGGCTTTAACCGCTTGAGTTTCGGCGTGCAGGACTTCGATCCCGACGTGCAGGCGGCGGTCAATCGCCAGCAAAGTGAAGAACAGATTTACGCGCTGGTCGCGGCGGCGCGTGAGGCGCAATTCAAGTCGATCAGCGTCGATCTGATTTACGGCCTGCCACTGCAAACCGTGAACAGTTTCGACATCACCCTCGGCAAGATCATCGCCCTGCGCCCGGACCGGATTGCCGCTTACAGCTACGCGCATTTGCCGGAGCTGGTGCGCGCGCAACGGCTGATTCGCCCGGCGGACATGCCGCCACCGGAGCGCAAGCTGGAGTTGCTCGAGCTGACCATCCGCCGCCTGACCGAGGCCGGTTATGTCTATATCGGCATGGATCATTTCGCCTTGCCGGACGATGAACTGGCGCTGGCCCGCACCCATGGCACTCTGCAACGCAATTTTCAGGGCTACTCGACCCATGCCGACTGTGACTTGATCGGCCTTGGGGTGTCTTCGATCGGTAAGGTCGGCGACAGCTATAGCCAGAGCGTCAAGGAGCTTTCGCAGTACTACGCCCGTATCGATCAAGGCTTGTTGCCGGTGCATCGAGGTTACCGCTTGAGCGCCGATGACTTGCTGCGCCGCGAAGTGATCAGCGACCTGATGTGCCACGGCAGGATCGATTTCGCCAAGTTCGAAGCGGGTCATGGTATTTGCTTCACCGAGTATTTTGCCGATGCGCTGGCGCAACTGGACGAGCAGGTGCGTGACGGGCTCCTGCAGATTCACAGCGACGAATTGGTTCTGTTGCCGCAAGGGCATTTGATGATGCGCAGTGCCGCGATGGCATTTGACGCCTATCTGGGAGGGGAGCAAAAAGGCCGGTTTTCCCGCACCGTTTGAGGCTTCGGGCGCTCTGGCGCGAGGAATTTTATCGAGTTGATTTCAATCAAGGGCGGGGCACACAGCGCTCCCTAACATGGCCGCAAGCCCCTTTGAAATCAGCGTGCTCATGACAAGCCATCAGCCTTCGACACCTGGCAATCCGCGCATCTGGAGCGTCGGGCTGGCGGTGATGGTCTTGCTGATGATCGCCGCGTTCGCGACGGTGCAGGCCAAGTCATACGGCGACATCGAGCAGCAGCGCATCGAGAAGGTTTTCCCTCAAACCGATTCGGTGTCCGCAGCCGAAGGCACGTTCAAGGTGCGCACGCTGTCCGCGGCCGGCAAGGTCATCGGGTACGTGTTCCAGAGCCTGGATGTGGTGGACATTCCGGCCTACTCGGGCAAACCCATCAACACCCAGGTGATCCTCGACACCGCTGGAGTGATTCAGGACGCCTATGTGCTGGAGCACCACGAACCGATTCTGCTGATCGGCATCCCCGAAGAAAAACTCCACGGCTTCAGCGCCCGATACAAAGGGATCAAGGTCAGCCAGCGGGTGGTCGTCGGCCATTCCAGCGACCCGAGCGCGGTCACCGTGGATGCCATCGCCGGCGCAACCGTCACCGCCATGGTGGTCAATGAGGTCATCATGCGTGCCGCCCATGAGGTGGCCGTATCGTTGAAGCTGATCGAGGACAGGGGCGGGGTGGTGAACAGGCCCGCCACCGTGCGCCAGGATTTTTACGAGCCTGCCACCTGGGAGCAACTGACCGGTAACGGCGCCATTCGCCGGTTGAACCTGACCCGTGGGCAGGTCGATGCTGCCTTCAAGGGCACCGAAGCCGAAGGCGTCGACAACGCCGGCCCGGATCAAGTCGATGACACCTTTATCGAGCTGTACACCGCCGACTTGAACCCTCCGACCATTGGCCGCGCGCTGCTGGGCGACAATCAATATCGCTTCCTCATGCAGGAACTCAAACCCGGCGAACAGGCCATCGTGGTGCTGGGGCGTGGGCTGTTTTCCTATAAAGGCTCGGGGTATGTGCGCGGCGGGATTTTCGATCGGGTGCAATTGCGCCAGTTCGGCAACGTCATCAGCTTTCGCGACATGGACCATCAGCGGCTCTCCGACGTGTTTGCCAAGGGCATGCCCGAGTTCACTGAAATGTCGGTGTTCATTGTGCGCAAACCGGCGGGGTTCGACCCGGGGTCGCCCTGGTCCCTGGAGCTCCTGGTGCGGCGTCAGACGGGACCGGTCAGCGGCACCTTCAGCAGCTTCGAACTGCCTTATCAACTGCCCGAACCCTACCTTGAGCGACCTGCGCCCAGTGTCGTAGAACGGGCGGCCATCGAGGAAGCCAGCCGGCCGATGTGGTTGAACATCTGGTACCAGAAACACTTCCAGATCGCCGTCCTCGCGAGCGCGTTGTTGCTGCTGACGGCCATCCTGTTCCTGCAAGACAAACTCACTCGCCGGCCACGCTTTCTGCACTGGCTGCGTCGTGGTTACTTGCTCTTTACCGTGGTCTTTCTGGGCTGGTATGCCTTGGGGCAGTTATCGGTGGTCAATGTCCTGACCTTTGTGCATGCGCTGTTCGAGCACTTTCGCTGGGAGCTGTTTCTCACCGATCCATTGATCTTCATGCTCTGGGTCTTCACCGCCGCGAGCATTCTGCTGTGGGGCCGTGGTGTGTTCTGCGGCTGGCTGTGTCCGTTTGGCGCCTTGCAAGAGCTGATCAACGAAGCCGCGCGCAAGTTGAAAATCCCCCAGTACGAACTGCCCTTTGCGGTGCATGAGCGGCTGTGGGCGATCAAATACATCATCTTGCTGCTGCTTTTCGGCATCTCCCTGGAATCGATGTCCACCGCCGAGCTGTTCGCCGAGGTGGAACCCTTCAAAACCGCCATCACCCTCAAGTTCGACCGTCAGTGGTGGTTCGTGCTCTACGCGGTGGCGCTGCTGGTCATCAACCTTTTCACGCGCAAAGTCTATTGCCGCTACATCTGCCCCTTGGGCGCGGCGCTAGCGATCCCAAGCAAATTTCGCCTGTTCGACTGGCTCAAACGCCGCAAGGAGTGCGGCACGCCTTGCCAACTGTGCGCCAAGGAATGCGAGATCCAGGCGATTCATCCCGATGGCCGAATCAACGCCAACGAGTGCCACTACTGCCTCGATTGCCAGATGACCTATCACAACGAAAACAAATGCCCGCCGCTGATCAACAAGCGCAAGAAGCGCGGCAAAGCGGCACCCGCTGCTGTGCAACTGATACCTGTCGTGGAAGTGACCGCTCTGGAATGAACCCCGCGAGCACCTGTGCGCAGTGACCGTTTTTATCCCTTCAAGGAAAACACCTGATGAACGACACAGAATCCAAAAAAACCACTGAAGTGCCGGAACCGACCGGCCTCAGTCGTCGCGGTTTCCTGGGCACCAGCGCAGTGACCGGTGCGGTACTGGCCGGCGCCACGGCCATCGGTGGCGCAGTGTTCACCCGTGAGACATGGGCAGCAGCGGCCAAGGACGCACAACTGAAAACCCACGTCGGGCCGGGCGAACTGGATCAGTACTACGGTTTCTGGAGCGGTGGCCATCAAGGTGAAGTGCGGATCATGGGCATTCCGTCGATGCGCGAGTTGTTGCGTGTTCCGGTGTTCAACGTCGATTCCGCCACCGGTTGGGGCCTGACCAACGAAAGCAAACGGATCATGGGCGACAGCGCGCATTTCCAGAATGGCGACTGCCACCACCCGCATCTGTCGATGACCGATGGCAAGTATGACGGCAAATACCTGTTCATCAATGACAAGGCCAACAGCCGCGTTGCGCGTATCCGTCTGGACATCATGAAGTGCGACAAGATGCTCACCGTGCCCAATGTTCAGGCTGTTCACGGGTTGCGCCTGCAGAAAGTGCCGCACACCAAGTACGTGTTCGCCAATGCCGAATTCGTGATTCCGCACCCTAATGACGGCAGCACCTTCGACCTGCAGGACAAGAACAGCTACACGATGTTTAACGCCATTGATGCCGAGAAAATGGAGATGGCGTTCCAGGTCATCGTCGACGGCAACCTGGACAACACCGACGCCGACTACACCGGTAAATACGCGGCGTCGACCTGCTACAACTCGGAGAAGGCCTACGACCTGGGCGGCATGATGCGCAATGAGCGCGACTGGGTGGTGGTGTTCAACATCCCGCGCATCGAAGCGGCGATCAAGGCCGGCAAGTTCATCACCCTCGACGGCTCGAAAGTGCCGGTAGTCGACGGTCGTAAAACCGAAGGCAAGGACAGCGCGTTCACCCGATACATCCCGACGCCGAAGAACCCCCACGGCCTCAATACCTCGCCCGATGGCAAGTACTTCATTGCCAACGGCAAGCTTTCGCCGACCTGCACCATCATTGCCATCGCCAAGCTTGACGATCTGTTCGACGACAAATTCAAGGACCCGCGTGACGTTGTGGTCGGTGAGCCCGAGCTCGGTCTGGGCCCGCTGCACACCACTTTCGACGGCCGCGGCAATGCCTACACCACGCTGTTTATCGACAGTCAGGTGGTGAAGTGGAACGTGGAAGAAGCCATTCGCGCCTACACCGGCGAGAAGGTCAACTACATCAAGCAGAAACTCGATGTGCAGTATCAGCCGGGCCACAACCACGCCTCGCTGACCGAAACAAGTGAGGCCGACGGCCAATGGCTGATGGTGCTCAGCAAGTTTTCCAAGGACCGCTTCCTGCCGACCGGCCCGTTGCACCCGGAAAACGATCAGTTGATCGATATCTCCGGCGAGGAAATGAAACTGGTGCACGACGGCCCGGCCTTTGCCGAACCCCACGACTGCGTCATGGCCCGCCGCGACCAGATCAAGACCAAGAAGATCTGGGACCGCAACGACCCGTTTTTTGCCGAAACCGTGGTCATCGCCGCGAAGGACGGGATCAAGCTGGAGACCGACAACAAGGTCATCCGTGACGGTAACAAAGTCCGCGTCTACATGACCTCGATGGCCCCGGCCTACGGGCTGCCGGAGTTCACCGTCAAACAGGGCAACGAGGTCACGGTGACCATTACCAACATCGACCAGATTGAAGACGTGACCCACGGCTTCGTGATGACCAACCATGGCGTGAGCATGGAGATTAGCCCGCAGCAGACCTCATCGATCACCTTCATCGCCGACAAGGCTGGCCTGCATTGGTATTACTGCAGCTGGTTCTGCCATGCACTGCACATGGAAATGGTCGGTCGCATGAAGGTCGAGAAGGCCTGACCGTTGTCCATCGACAGGAGCGAAGCAATGACTGATAGCAAGGGAAACCCGGTGAAGGTCATTGCGCTTGCGCTCCTGCTGATGTCCGGCAGTTCGCTGGCGGTGCAACCCGTCACCACGCTGCCGTTGACGGTGGACGCCGATCAACGCTGGCACCTGCCGGCCGGGGAATACCGTGGCTCGTTCAGCGTCGATCAGCCGATGCAGATTGTCTGCGAGCCGGGCGCGGTATTTCAGGGCGAGGGGCAGGGCAACGGCTTGATCATCAGTGCGCCGGATGTCGGCATCGAAGGCTGTACCTTTCTGGACTGGGGGCACGACCTCACGGCCATGAATGCGGCGGTGTTCCTCCAGCCCACGGCCCGTGGCGCGGTGATCAAAGGCAATCGCCTGCAGGGCCAGGGTTTCGGTATCTGGGTCGACGGGACGCAGGATGCGAGCCTGATCGATAACAACATTCAGGGGGATCCGGCGCTGCGTTCGCAGGATCGCGGCAACGGTATCCACCTGTATGCGGTGCATGGCGCCCGGGTCATCGGCAACCAGGTGCGCGACACCCGCGATGGCATCTACATCGACACCTCCAACGGCAATCTGCTGCAAGGCAATACCCTGGAAGACCTGCGTTACGGCGTGCATTACATGTTCGCCAACGACAACCGGTTGATCGGCAATACCACCCGCCGTACCCGTACCGGCTACGCCTTGATGCAAAGCCGCAAGCTCACGGTGATCGGCAACCGCTCCGAACAGGATCAGAACTACGGCATCCTGATGAACTACATCACCTATTCAACCTTGCGCGACAACTTCGTCACGGACGTGCGCGACGGCTCGACCGGCGACAGCATGATCAGTGGCGCCGAGGGCAAGGCGTTGTTCATCTACAACTCGCTGTTCAACAGCATCGAACACAACCACTTTGAGCACAGCGCCGTGGGCATTCACCTCACCGCCGGCTCGGAAGATAACCGCATCGTCGACAACGCTTTTGTCGGCAACCAGCGACAGGTCAAGTACGTCGCCACCCGCTTGCAGGAATGGTCGGCGGATGGCCGGGGCAATTACTGGAGCGATTACCTGGGCTGGGATCGCAACAACGATGGCCTGGGCGATGTCGCCTATGAACCCAACGACAACGTCGACCGCTTGCTGTGGCTGTACCCGCAGGTGCGGCTGTTGATGAACAGCCCCGGGATCGAATTGCTGCGCTGGGTGCAACGGGCCTTTCCGGTGATGAAATCGCCGGGCGTCCTGGACAGCCATCCGCTGATGAATCCCACCACCCAACCCCTGACCCAGGAGCCCACCGCATGAACGTCATCGACATGGAAGGCGTCAGCCAGCGCTATGGGTACACCACCGTGTTGCATCAATTGAACCTGAGCCTGGGCGAAGGCGAAGTGCTGGGCTTGTTCGGGCACAACGGCGCGGGCAAGACCACCAGCATGAAACTGGTGCTCGGTCTGCTTCAGGCCAGTGAAGGGCAGGTCAGGGTGTTCGGCCGCACGCCTAGTGATCCGCAGGTTCGGCGACTGCTGGGCTATTTGCCGGAGAACGTGACCTTCTATCCGCAGATGAGTGGCCTGGAGACCTTGCGGCATTTCGCCCGACTCAAAGGCGCAGCGCCCGCGCAGGTGGACGTGCTGCTGGAGGAGGTCGGCCTGGCGGGCGCGGCGCATCGACGGGTCAAGACCTATTCCAAAGGCATGCGCCAGCGCCTGGGACTGGCGCAAGCCTTGCTCGGCGAGCCGCGTTTATTGCTGCTCGACGAGCCGACCGTCGGCCTCGATCCGATCGCCACTCAAGACCTCTATCGGTTACTCGACCGGCTACGCAGCCAGGGCACCAGCATCATTCTCTGTTCCCACGTATTGCCGGGGGTCGAGGCGCATATCAACCGTGCCGCGATTCTGACCCAGGGGCGCCTGCTGGCCCTCGGCAGTCTGCGCAGCCTGCGCGAGGAAGCCGGGTTGCCGACGCTGATTCGCGCCCACGGGCTCAAGCACGCCGGGCCGTTGCAGCGATCCTGGAACAACGCCGGGCATGTCACTCAGCGCTGGGGCGTGGAGGGTCTTGAAGTGGCTGCGCTCAATGGCAACAAACTGGACCTGTTGCGCCAACTGCTCAATGAACACGAGCCGGCCGACGTGGAAATCGACCCACCGTCCCTGGAGGACATCTACCGCTATTACATGGGCCGGGCCGGTGCGACCCCCAGTGGAGAGACCGTATGAACCCGATCTGGAACATGGCCCGCAAGGAATTCAATGACGGTTTGCGCAACCGCTGGTTGTTGGCGATCAGCCTGTTGTTCGCGGTGTTGGCGACGGGCATCGCCTGGTTGGGGGCGGCGGCTTCCGGGCAATTGGGCTTCACCTCGGTGCCCGCCACCATCGCCAGCCTGGCCAGCCTGGCGACGTTCCTGATGCCGCTGATTGCCTTGCTGCTGGCCTATGACGCCATTGTCGGCGAAGACGAAAGCGGCACGTTGCTGCTGTTGCTGACCTATCCGCTGGGGCGCGGGCACATTCTGCTCGGCAAATTCGTCGGCCACGGATTGATCCTGGCGCTGGCGACCCTCATCGGTTTCGGCTGCGCGATGCTCGCGATTGCGGTGCTGGTGGAGGACGTCGAACTGAACCTGCTGCTCTGGGCGTTTGGACGATTCATGCTGTCGTCGACGTTACTGGGTTGGGGCTTTCTAGGGCTGGCCTATGTGCTGAGCAGTGTGTCTGCCGAGAAATCCACGGCCGCCGGGTTGGCGCTGGGGGCGTGGTTCTTCTTCGTGCTGGTGTTCGACCTGGCGCTGTTGGCGCTGCTGGTGCTCAGCGAAGGGCAGTTCAACCCGAAGGTGCTGCCCTGGTTACTGCTGCTCAATCCCACCGACGTCTATCGCTTGATCAATCTCTCCGGTTTCGAGCCCGGCGCCGGCAGTGCTGGTGTACTGACCCTGGGCAGCGATTTGCCTGTACCGGGCTCGATGCTCTGGTTGTGCCTGTTGCTGTGGGTGGCGGTGCCTTTGGGCTTGGCCTGGTTGCTGTTCCGTCGACGGGCGACATGAATTCACACCTTGGTTTTTGGAGCATCTGACGATGAGTAATCTGTATTCGACGACGGTACGCGTCGCGGCGGGCCTGATGGTCTGTCTGCTGCTGGCGGCCTGTGACAAACCCGTGCAAGCCACCTACAGCGACGCCGCCACGGCCTTTCATCCCAGTGATGAATGCCATGTTTGCGGCATGATCATCGACGGCTTCCCCGGGCCCAAGGGCGAAGTGGTCGAGCGCAGCGGCATCAAGAAATTCTGCTCCACGGCGGAGATGATCGGTTGGTGGCTGCAACCGGAAAATCATCATGGCGAGGCCCGGTTGTATGTCCACGACATGGGCCGCAGCCCGTGGAACGCACCCAATGATGCCCATCTGATCGATGCCAAGGATGCGTTTTACGTGGTCGGCACCCAGCTCAAGGGGGCAATGGGTGTGGTGTTGGCGTCCTTCTCCAGCCAACAGGCTGCGGAAAAACTGGCCGCCGACCAGGGCGGTCGTGTGCTGCGATTCAGCGAGATCGATCAGGCGGTACTTCAGCAGCAGCCAGCGATGTCGCACTCGACTCATTGAGCGGCGCGCCATCGAGAAAAGTGATCGCCGTCAAGTCAGTATTTCTGCGTCTGTTCAAAGATAGGGGCTCACAACGTCCCCAGTGCTTGGCATTAACGATGCCCAGGAGAACATGATGCAAACCGAGTTTCAGGATCGTCTGGCGGTGATCACCGGTGCCAGCTCCGGGATTGGCCTGGCGTTGTGCGCCGCGCTGTTGCCGCGTGGGGTCAAGGTGCTGGCGATGTCACGCACTGCCGGTGATTTGCCAGCCTTGCAGCAGATCTACGGCGAACGGCTGCAATGGTGCGCCGGGGACGTCACGTGCGAGGAAGACTTGCAAGGGCTGGCCCGCAGGGCAGCGGCGCTGGGGCGGGTGGATTATCTGGTGCCCAACGCGGGCATTGCCGAAATGGCCGACAGCCTGGACATGCCGGCCTTTCAGCGCCAATGGGCGGTCAATGGGGCCGGGGCGTTGAACACCCTGGCGGCGTTGCGCGGTGAGTTGGCGAGCCCGGCTTCGGTGGTGTTTGTCGGTAGTTTCCTGACCGGTTCGAGCTTTCCCGGTCTGGCTGCCTGCATTGCCAGCAAGGCCGCGCTGGCGGCTCAGGCACGCACATTGGCGGTGGAGTTTGCGCGTTATGACGTGCGCATCAATCTGGTCTCGCCAGGGCCGACCGCGACCTCGATGTGGGACAACCTGGGGTTGAGCGATGGTGAGCTCGATGACGTCGCTGATACCCTTGGCAAGCGTCTGCTGCCCGGTCATTTTCTCGATGCGTCGGCGGTGGCCAATGTGATTATTTTTCAACTGTCCCAAGGCGCCCGGGGTGTCTATGGGCAGGATTGGAAGGTTGATAACGGTTATACGTTGGGGTGATGGGTGAGCTCGGCGTACATATCCGTTTCTGCAATAACGGCTGCTTAGGGTTCCGCCCTTACGGCGGGTCACTTTGGAAAAGCGCCAAAGTAACCAAAACGCTTTCGCCCCTGACGTACGGCCCTTCGCCTAGGCTCAGGGTACCCTCGCTCCGGTCCTGCTCCGTGGGCCCGCCGCCATCGGCCATCCATGGCCGGGGGCGGCTACCGCGGCATCCTTGCCGCGGTGCCCACTGCGCAGAACCTGCGCTCGGCCTTCCGACGGGGCAGATCAAGATCAAAAGCCAAAGCCAAAGCCAAAGCCAAAGCCAAAGCCAAAGCCAAAGCCAAAGCAACAGGAGTCGTTCCCACACTGATCGTTCCCACGCTCTGCGTGGGAATGCCGCCGGGGACGCTCCGCGTTCCGCTCGCGACGCAAGACTTGAGTCCTGCGCACTGGTGACGCGGAGCGTCACGGGATGCATTCCCACGCGGAGCGTGGGAACGATCAGGTGTACGCGCAGGTGTTGAGGAAGCAGGCCGGCCGGTAGGCCGCCTCGCGGTGCTTTTGCGGTACTCGCCCCCTCGAGAGGCCGAGTGGAGGTTCTGCGTAGTGGGCAACCCGGCATGGATGCCGGGTTAGCCGCGCACGGCCATGGATGGCCGATCGCGGCGGGCCCACGGAGCAGGACCGGAGCGAGGGCATGGCGAGCCTTAGCGAGCCACCGAACGACAGGGGCAAAAGCGCTTGGTTACTTGGCGCTTTTCCAAGTAACCCGCTGTAAGAGCGGAACCAATAGCAGCCGTTACCGCAGAAACGGATATACACCCAAACCCAAACCCAAACCCAAACCCAAACCCAAACCCAAACCCAAACCCAAACCCAAACCCAAACCCAAACCCAAACCCAAACCCAAACCCAAGCCCAAGCCCAAGCCCAAGCCCAAGCCCAAGCCCAAGCCCTAATGCGAAGTCCCCTCCACAAACTCAATCTTGTTCCCCACGTTGTACTTACCCGACGGCTTGTTCATCGGCAGTCGCTTGATCTCTTCAAGGGTATTACTGTCGTACACAATCAGCGCGCCATCGCTGGCCCAGACGCTCAGCAACAAGTAGCGGCCATCGCGAGTGAACTCAACGTGGGCGGCCGTCTTGCCAGGCATCGGGCGCAAGGTGTGGGCGATTTCCAGAGTCTGTTTGTCAATCAGGTGGATCGCATCGTTGTCCGGCCCGAAGAACACGTCGGTCCAGGCATACCGCGAGTTGACGTGACTGCGCATGAAGAAGCCCGGCCCCAGGGTCGGAATTTCCTTGATCAGTTTCCAGGTCTTGAAATCGATGACCGAGATCAGTCCCTTGCTGATGTTCGGCGTGGCGAACACCCACTCACCGTTACGTTTCCAGTAGGTTCCCGACCCCAGATGCGGCATGCCCGGCAGCGGTATGTCGGTGACCACCTTGCCACTGTCGAGGTCGATCACCTGGCCGCCCTTGGCCTTGCGCGAGGTGGCCAGCAGTTGCTTGTAGTCCGGTGAAAAGGAAAAGTCGTCCAGCACATCCTCGGCCTGGATCCGTCGTGGTTCGAAGTCCGGTGTGCCGGCACTCGACAACTCCCAGACTTCCTTCACATCCTTGAGCGCCACGATGAAACTGTCCCGTGGCGGGGCGGTGTAGACCGCGCTGACCCGAGACGCGGTGCCGTCCTGGCCGATTGCGGGGATGGTTTTGACCAGTGACAGATCGCGGGCATCGAGCACCACCAGATTGCCCGGCAGATAGTTGCCCGCCAGCACCCAGCGGCCATCCTTGCTCACCGCCAGGTTGCGGGTATTGAGCCCGGCGCGGACCTCGGCGATCAGCTTCAGGTTGTGCAGGTCGTACAGGCTGACCCAGCCATCCCGTGAGGCGACGTAGACGAAGCGTCCATCCGGCGAGAACTTCGGCCCGCCATGCACCGCAAAGTGCGAAGCAAACCGCGCCAGCACAGCGAAACGATCGCCGTCGAGGATATCGATGTGATGGTCGCCGGCTTCCACCACCACAAACAGGTTCAGCGGATCGGCGCCATGCTGGGGCGTGTCGGGCAGTTTACTGATGTCGGCGAGGATGGAATGACTGCCGCTAATGTCGTCGTTACTCCAGGTGGGTGGGGTGGCGGGGGGTTGCTGAAGGTAATCCACCAGGGCGCCGATCTGTGCTGGACTGAACAGGTTGGCATACCCGGTCATCTGACTCGCGGGGCGACCATTCTGGATGACGCTGCGGATTTCATCGGGTTTGATCCGGCTCAGACTCTCCGGCAGCAAGGCCGGCCCCGTACCGCCGAAGCGGTTGGCGCCATGGCAGCGCTGGCAATGTTGTTGGTAGAGGTCGGCGGCCGCGTCGGAGGATGGAAGCGCTGCACCGGCATGGGCTGCACCGATCCATAACAATGGGGCAAGCAGCATGCGCCTCATATCGCCACCTTACCGTGGCGTTGCAACACGGGAACGGAATAAAAGCGCGCCGGGTATTCCTGCTGTTGGGTAGCGAACAGATCGACCACTTTGCCGATCACCGTCAGCGTCGGAATGCCCGGCGGGCAATCCAGCGCCAGGGTTGGCAACTGGTGCAGCATGCCTCGGGCGACGTGCTGGTCGGGACGCGTGCCATTGCTGATCAGCGCCGCCGGTGTATCGGCGGCCATTCCGGCTTCGATCAGGCGCTGGGCAATAATCCCGAGATTCGATAACCCCATGTAAAACACCAGGGTCTGGCTGCTGTCGGCGAGGCTGCTCCAGGGCAGTTGCAACTCACCATCGCGTTGCAAATGACCGGTGATGAAGCGACAGGAGTTGACCAGATCCCGGTGGGTCAGCGGGATGCCGGCGTAAGCACTGCAGCCGGAAGCGGCGGTAATGCCCGGGACCACCTGGCAGTCAATATTGCGTTGCAGCAGATACTCCAGCTCCTCGGCGCCACGGCCGAATATGAACGGGTCGCCTCCCTTGAGCCGGACCACGCGCTGCCCCGAATCGGCGAGGTCGGCGAGCAGTTCGTTGATCTGTTCCTGGGGCAGGCTGTGGCAGCCGCTGGCCTTGCCGACGTAATGCCGGGCGCAGGTGAGGGGGATCAACGTCAGCAGCTCGGGGCTGATCAGGCGGTCGTAAACCACGGCGTCGGCCTGCATCAACAGGCTCCAGGCACGCAGGGTCAGCAAGCGTGGATCACCGGGGCCGGCGCCGACCAGGGCCACTTCGCCCGGTCTGAACGGGGACGCAAGTGCGGCCGGTAAAACAATCGATGGGTGCATGGGACGTCCTTGGTTCTTCATCAGGTGGGCCGGCCCCATCCTTTGCCAGATGGCTCGCCAGGCGGGTGCTTCAGTGCATGACGCAAGGGATGGTCGGTAATGGCTGTATGCCGATTTCTTCATCGCTGAGGTGGCAACCGGGGTCCTGGCCCCAGAGGTCGCCTTCGGCCCAGGCACGGGTGCGGGTATTGCCGTTGCAGATGTTCAACCAGCGGCATTGGCCGCAACGGCCACCGACGACGCGCGGATGCACACGCAACTGCTGCAACAAGGCGTCCGGCTGGTCCAGCCAGAGCGTGCGGAACGGCGTGTGCCGGACGTTGCCCACCGAGTGCTGCCACCAATAGGTGTCGGGGTGCACTTCGCCGGTGTTGTCGATGTTGGCGATGCCGCTGCCCGACGCGTTGCCGCCCCAGGCCCGGAGCAGGTGTTCCAGGCGCGGGTAATGTTCGGGCAGACGCAGGCCCACCCATTGCAGCAAGAGAATCGCGTCGGCGTCGTTGTTGCCGCTGACAAAATCGCTGTCGCGACCGTGCTCGATGTCTTCCCAGGCCTGTTCGAAGATCAGTGTCATCGCTTCGCGGCTCATCTGCTGCCGGGCATCGAGCTTGCGGCTGCGTTTGCCGCGACCGCTGTAGTTGAGGTGCGACAGATAAAACTTCTGCACGTCATACTCGCGCATCAGCGCCAGTAATTGCGGCAATTGTTGATGGTTCTCCTGGGTCAGGGTAGTGCGCAGTCCGACACGAATGCCTTGTTCACGACAGAGCCGAATCGCCCGCATGGAACTGGCGAAGCTGCCCTTGAGTTGGCGGAACGCATCATGGGTGGCTTCCAGGCCATCGATGCTGATCCCGACATAGTCGAAATTCGCCGCGCGGATCTGCGTGATGTTCTGCTCATCGATCAGCGTGCCGTTGGTGGACAACGCGACAAAGAAACCCTTGGTGCGGGCGTAGGCGCTGAGCACAAACAGATCGTCGCGCAACAGCGGTTCACCGCCGGAAAGAATCAGCACCTTCACCCCGGCGTCGTGCAGGTCGTCGATCACGGTCAGTGCGGCGGGCGTATCCAGTTCGTCGCGAAAGACACTGTCGGCGGACGTGGCGTAGCAGTGTTTGCAGGTCAGGTTGCAGCGCCTGAGCAGGTTCCAGATCACCACCGGCGGGCGGTTGCTGCCCGGTGGGCTGGTTCTGGGGGCAGGCGCCTGGCCGGTCAGGGCACGCAGGTATTGGCTGATCCTCAACATGCAAATCTCCTTGAGTCGGGGTGTGTTCTGCGCGAAGCGGGTGGTAAACGCAAACCTGATGCCCGTAGCAGCTGCCGAGCTTGCGAGGCTGCGTTCGGCTGCGCAGCAGTCGTAAAACCTGTGTGCGTGATGTGTCTGACATACCGCACTGCCTGATTTAACGACTGCTGCGCAGCCGAACGCAGGCTTCGCCAGCTGCTACACGGTATGCGTCGAACTGGCCGGCACTACGCGCAAACCGCTTTTCTTCAGGATGCGGCTGCTCACCAGCATCTCGTCGGCGGCGCAGGCGTCGCCCAGCAAGTAGCGCAGGTGCTCGCGGTAGCTGTCGATTTCCTCGCGGCTGCGGCCGTGGACCATGGCGAACAGGTTGTAGCGCCACGCGGTTCGTCGCGGGCGTCGATAGCAATGACTGACGAAGGGCTGCGCACCGATCAGTGCGCCGAGGCGCGGCATGTCCGTGTCGCGCACATCCCAGACCGTCATGCCGTTGTAGCGATAGCCCAGGCGATAGTGGTTGGGGACGGCGGCAATGCGCCGGATGGCGCCCTCGGCCTGCAAGCGTTTGAGCAAGTCCAGGGTGGATTCGATGCTCAGCTCCAGCTGTTCGGCGAGCCAGGCCCACGGGTCGTCCAGCAACGGCAGGCCGGCCTGGGTCAGCTCGATCAGACGCCGAGCGAGGGTGGCTTCAGACCGGGAAGTACAGACCGACATGGTAGGTCTCCTCTTTGGGCAAGTTGAGCAGCGGCAGGCCGGTCAGGGTTTCGATGTGCTGCAGGGTCTCGGCGATACCTTGTTCGGTCGGGCAGCCGAGCACGAACCACATGTTCCAGGCGTGCTCGCGTCGGTAGTTGTGCGCCACTTCAGGCAGCGCGTGCAGTTGCTCGGCGACGGCTTCGAAACGCTCTTCCGGCACCGCCAGCGCAGCGAGGGTGAAGGCGCCGCCGAGACGTTCGATGTCGAACATCGGGCCGAAGCGCGTGAGCATGCCGTCTTCCAGCAAATCATGGAGGCGGTCGAGCAGTTCGGTACTGCTGCTCTCCAGTTCGGCGGCCAGTGCCTGCCACGGGTGGCGCACCAGCGGCAGGCCCAGTTGCAGGCGGTTGATCAGCCGACGGTCGAGGTCATCCATGGGTGGGGGCTCCAGTTGGTGAGGGGGTAAAGCGTCCGCCGCACTGTTTGAATGCGTGAGTGCTGAACAGCAGTTGGTGGGGCAGGTCGCTCAGCAGGTGTTTTTCCAACAACGCCTGGATCTGCGCTTCGACCAGCTCACGTTGGCGCCCATGAACCATGCAAAAGAGGTTGTAGCGCCATTGCGGCAGGCGCCGCGGCCGTTGGTAGCAGAGGGTTATGCCGTGCGCCCGGCCCAGGCGCTGGCCAACTTCGTCGATCAGCGCGTCCGGAACATCCAGCACCAGCATGGCGTTGGCGGTAAAACCCAGCGCGCGATGGTTGAGCACCAGGCCGACACGGCGAAACAGCCCTTGCTCATGCCACTGGTGCATTTGCGCGAGCACCTGGTTTTCGTCGGCGTCTATCCGTTCGGCGAGGGCCTGATAGGGGCGCGATACCCGCGGCAATCCGCCTTCCAGATGCCGGCGCAGCGCCAGTGCCTGTTTGGGACTCAACCCCGGTGTCATGAGCTTTCTCCCAAGGCAAAACCGAGGTCGATGCGGTAAGCGGTCAACATCGGCAGATCCAGCGGCATGAGGCCGGTGTCGTTCTCAAGTTGTTCGAGAACCCGTTCGATGTGTTGGCGATCAGGGCCGGTCAGCACAAACCACAGGTTGTAGAAATGTTCCCGCGCGTAGTTATGGTTGACCTCGGGATACTGGCTGACGTGCTCGGCGACCTGTTGCAAGCGTTCGGCGGGCACGGCGAGGGCGGCGAGGGTGCTGGCCCCGGCGCGACTGTGTTCGAACACCGGGCCGATCCGTGAGAGGGTGCCGGCCTGATCCATTTCTTCCAGGCAAGCCATCACTTGGGCTACGCGACAACCGAGAATCCGCGCCATCTCTTTGTAAGGTTCCGCGCACAGCGGCATGCCGTGCTGGAAACGGTCGATCAGTTGGCGGCTGAGCAGGTCGAGGTTCATTTCAATAGCCCATTTTTTGCGCGCGACTGCTGAAAAAGATGCCGCTCGGCGCGGTGGCGGGAAGGGTGCTCAGCTGCTTCAAACTGTACGGGTCCCAGACCTGAACCTGATCGCCATCGCGTAACGACAGCCACAACTGATCGCCGCGAGCGGTGAATTCCATGTGCAGCACCGCCGGCCCTGGTCGCAGATCGGCGACCACGGCGTGAGTTTCAGTGTCGATGACCTGTACCCGATCGTTGTCCGGGTAGGCGAAATTGACCCACAGCTGCCGACCGTCCGGCCGCGACGTGACGAACACCGGTTGGCCGGCCACCGGGATGGCAGCGGTCTGCTTCCACGTGCGCGAATCCATCACCAGCACCTGATGCCGGCCGACGGCGGGCACGAAGGCCTGGTGATCGGCGACGGCCCAGCCCTCCAGATGCGGCATCTTGTAGACGGGCAATTTCGCCTGGCCGCGTCCGTAATCACCGAGCACTCGCTGCACCCCGCGCTCCGGATGCCAGAGGTCGAGTTGCGCCATGCCGTCTTCGCCGAACAGTCCCGCCATGTAATAGCGACCATCCGGGGTCACCAACGCGTCGTAGGGTTGCTGGCCGATGTCGGTGAAACGGCTGATTTGCGGCGTGTTGCCCTGACTGAAATCGGCGATCCAGATCTCGCCGGTATCGAACAGGCTGAACACAAAACGCTGACCGGGCGCGTCGACCAGGCCGACCACCCGTGAGCGCTTGCTGCCATCGGCCAGGGGCGTGGCCGGAATATCGGCTACCAATTGCAGGGTTTCGGCATCGAATACCTTGACCCCGCCGGGCACGTAGTTGGACACGGCGATGAGTTTGCCGTCCTGACTGATCGCGCCGCCGATGCTGTTGCCACCCTGTATCAGCCGTTGATCGATGCGTTGGGTCAGCAGGTCGATCTTGCTCAGCCCACCGTCGCGGCCGAACACATAGGCATAACGCTGGTCGCGGGAAAACACCACCGAGGCATGGGACAGATCGCCCAAACCCTTGAGTCGGACCAGTGCCGTGCGGGTGTCGCTTTCGATGATTTGCACGCTACCGGTGGCGCGCTCCACCACCACCCCCAGATCGCCGGTACCACGCAACGGTGGCTGAACACACGCGGACAACAACAGCCCGGTCGCCGCTAAAAGCAGGATTGATCGGATCATGGTGCGGGATATCCCTGGAGAAGAAGATCGACCAGCCAACGGATATCATCCGGGCTGAGCAGCGGGGCCCAACCGGGCATCGCCGTGCCGGGCCGGCCTTGGCTGACGGTGGCTATCAGGCTGTCCCTGGACTTGCCCGCCAGCGTTGCGCGGGTCAGGTCGGGACCCAGCCCGCCGGTCATGTGCAGTCCGTGGCAGGCGCCGCAGTCCTGGGCCAGCAGGTGTTCGAGTTGTGCCTGACGCTTGGCGTCGGGCGCGGCAACCGTGGTTGCGCAAATGAGGAGGAGGGCCGCCAGAATCGTAGTGTGTCGATAAACCTTCATGGCGCCCTCCAGTTGGCTATTTGAGACTCAGGACCCAGGTTGCAAGTGTCTTCGCTTCTTCATCCGTCACCGGGTTGGCCGGCATTGGCATCGGGCCCCAGTTGCCTTGCGTACCGTTCTTGATGTGGCTGGCCAGGGTGTCCACGGCCCCGGCCACGCCCGCGTTCTTGGCCGCGACATCCTTGAGCGCCGGGCCGACAATCTTGGTGTCGATGGAATGGCAGGCGGCGCAGGGTTTGCTTTTGAATAGCTCCTGGCCGTCTTGGGCCATGGCCGGCTGCACACTCAGCGCAGCGGTCAGGGCGAACAGTGAAAACAGAGTATTTTTCATGGGGATTCCTTGCATTGATGGAGCTCAATAGATGTCGTGTTGGGTGTTGTAGACGTTGAATTTCCCGGTGGGTGTGATCAGTCGCTTGTCCTTTATGACTGATTTGAGCTTCAGCGTTTTGTCGTCGATCACTACCAGCGCCGATTCCTCTGACTGACCGCTCCACACGGAGAACCAGACTTCATCGCCGGCCTTGTTGTATTCCGGCTGTACCACCCGCATGGCGCCTTGCTTGATGCCGGCGTACTCGGCAATGGGCAACACGGTGTAGCCGGCGTCGAGTTTGTCGATGTTGAACACCGCCACCGACTGGCTCAGCTTGGCGTCGGGGTTGAGGGTGGTGTCGACATACAGGTGACGGGAATCAGGGTGGGTTTTGATAAACAGCGATCCGCCGCCCTGGCCCTTGAGCGAGGCGACCTGTTTCCAGGCGAATTGCGGGTGTTTGACCGGGTCGGTACCGATCAGGGAAATGCCGTCATCACCGAGGTGGCTGGTGGCCCAGACTGGCCCATAAGTCGGGTGGTTGAAGTTGGCGCCGCGCCCCGGGTGAGGGGTTTTGCCGACCTCTACCAAAGCTGCCAACTTGCGATCTTTGGAGTCGATCACGGCGACTTTGTTGGAGTTGTTGGCGGCGGTCATGAAGTAGCGGTGGGTGCTGTCCCAACCGCCGTCATGCAGGAAGGGCGCGGCATCGATGTAGGTGATGGTGAGGTTTTTGATGTCCTGGTAATTGACCAGCATGACCTTGCCGGTCTCCTTGACGTTGACGATGAACTCCGGCCATTCGTGGGAGGCGATGATCGCTGCGACCCGGGGTTCAGGGTGATATTCCTGCTTGTCGACGGTCATGCCGCGGGTCGAGACGATCTGTTTGGGCTCCAGGGTTTCGCCATCCATGATCGTGAATTGCGGCGGCCAATAGGAGCCGGCGACGGTGTATTTGTCTTCGTAGCCCTTGAACTTGGAGGTCTCCACCGAGCGCGCCTCGATGCCCACTTTGACTTCGGCGACCTTGGTCGGCTCCACCGGCCACAGGTCGATCATGTCGATCCGCGCGTCTCGACCAATCACCAACAGGTAGCGACCGGAGGCAGAAATCCTCGAGATGTGTACCGCGTAACCAGTCTCGATCAGCTTGACGATTTTCTTGCTGTCACCGTCGATCAGGGCAATCTTGCCGTCATCGCGCAACGTCACCGAAAACAGGTTCGGCAGGTTGAGTTTGCTCAATTGCTTCTTCGGACGGTCCTCAGGCTTGACCAGCACTTTCCAGGTTTTCAGCGTCTCGGCCATGCCCCATTCCGGCGGCGTCGGCGGCGTGTGCTGAATGAACTTGGCCATTGACGTGATCTGATCCTTGGTCAGCGCATTGGACGTCCCCCAGTTCGGCATGCCCGCCGGTGAACCGTAGGTAATCAACGCCTCCAGAAACGGTTGCCCGCGGGACTGGGTGATGTCCGGTGTCAGTGGCTTGCCGGTGGCGCCTTTGCGCAGAACACCGTGGCAGCCGGCGCAACGCTGGAAGTAAATTTCCTTGGAAGAGTCGAACTCGGCCTGACTCATGTCGGGCGCCCCGGCGGCTTTGACCATCAGCGGGCTGGCCGCAGCGGCAGCGGGCTCGTCGGCCCGGGCCGCATGAGTCACCGCAAGGGCCAGCGTCGAACACAATGTGGCGACAGTCAGAGCAAACGTTTTTCTATTGCTGATCAGCATTCCATTTCTCCTCAGGCAAGACCTTTGCGATGTGCTGAAACGGCAGCGCAGAACGCAGGTTCTTAGTGCCGTGCAAGGCTATGCCCGAGCAGGCCAATGCTCGCTTGACCGCGATCAAGTTTGCCGGCCATGTCACTTGCCAGGTTGTCGCAGGGGCCCGTAGCGTGTGGCTTGAATCCGCTTTTGGAACAGACAGCCCATGGACCGAATCCAGTCTTGCGAACCCTTCTATCAACCGCTCAATAATGAGGAGGCGCTGTTCGAGCAAGCCTGGCGACACGGCATGCCGGTGCTGATCAAAGGCCCGACGGGATGCGGCAAGACCCGCTTTGTCCAGCACATGGCCCATCGGTTGAAACTGCCGCTGTACACCGTGGCCTGCCATGATGATTTGAGCGCCGCCGACTTGATTGGCCGTCATTTGATCGGTGCCCAGGGCACCTGGTGGCAGGACGGGCCACTGACCCGCGCGGTGCGTGAAGGCGGCATTTGTTATCTGGACGAAGTGGTCGAGGCGCGCCAGGACACGGTGGTGGTGTTGCATCCGCTGGCCGATGATCGTCGCGAGCTGTTCCTGGAGCGCACCGGCGAAGTGCTGCAGGCACCGTCGTCATTCATGCTGGTGGTGTCTTACAACCCCGGCTACCAGAACCTGCTCAAAGGCATGAAGCCCAGCACCCGACAACGCTTCGTGGCGATGCGTTTCGGCTATCCGCCGGTGGCCGATGAAGAGCGCATTGTCGCCCGGGAAGCGCAGGTGGACAGCGCGCTGGCGGCGCAAGTGGTCAGGCTGGGGCAGGCACTGCGCCGGCTGGATCAACATGATTTGGAGGAAGTCGCCTCGACGCGGCTGCTGATTTTCACCGCGCGAATGATCCGCTCCGGCATGAGCCCGCGTGAAGCGTGCATGGCCTGCCTGGCCGAGCCGCTGAGCGATGATCCGCTGACGGTTGCGGCGCTGATGGACGTGGTTGATGTCCACTTCGGCTGAGGCCAGACGCGTTGCGCCGGGGCACTTGCCAGGCGATCTGGCGATGTGGTTTTTCATTCTGGCTGAGCTGTCGGTGTTCGCCATCCTGATTCTGGTGTTCGCCGTGACCCAGGCACTCAAGCCGCAGCTGTTCGGTGAAAGCCGTCTGTTGCTGAACACGTCCACCGGCCTGGCGATGACCCTGAGCCTGCTCACCGCCGGGCTGTTCGCCGCGCTGGCTCAAGAGCAAGTCAAGCGCTCCCGGTCTCGCCACGGCGCTGTCTATTTGCTGGCAGCGTTGCTCGCCGCCAGTGTCTACGTGGTGTTGAAACTCACGGAATACCGGCACTTGCTGGCCTCGGGGCTGGGCATGGAGCACAACACGTTTTTCACCCTCTACTGGATCCTCACCGGTTTTCATTTTCTCCATGTATTGCTCGGCATGGTCATTCTCGTCTGGCTGGCCGAGCGTTGCCGTCGTGGCCTGTACAACGCCGCCAACCGCAGCGGGCTCGAATCGGGTGTGCTGTATTGGCACATGGTCGATCTGATCTGGGTCGTGCTGTTTCCGCTGGTCTACGTTCTGAATTGACGGAGGTTCTGATGTCGGCTTCCAGGTTTTTGCTGGTTTGCTGGGCAGCGCTGACCACGTTAAGCGTGTGCACGGTGGTGCTGGCGCAGATGGGCGCGACGTGGCTGCTGTCGGTGGCCATTCTGCTGGTGGCGGTCGGCAAGGCCTGGTTGATTGCCGATGGCTTTATGGAAATGCGCCATGCCCCGCGATTGTGGCGCCGGTTGATGGTGAGTTGGGCGGTGGTGTTGGCGGTGGTTGTAGGGCTGACGCTGGTGTTGTTCCGCTGAAGGAATACAGCCCGTAAAACAGCGCGATTCCAATGTGGGAGCGGGCTTGCTCGCGAAGGGGCCGGCACATTCAACATCCATGTTGACTGACGCGCCGCCTTCGCGAGCAAGCCCGCTCCCACATTCGATCTCTGTCAGCCATACGATCTATACCCGACCAAAACCATCTGCCTTTCTTGATCGCCATCAAGCAGGTTTCAACCCTTCGCTTTCTATCATGGGCACGCCAAGCAAAGAGGAAGCGACCATGTCAGAGACCTTCACCAAAGGCATGGCCAGGAATATCTATTTCGGGGGAAGCATCTTCTTCTTCCTGATATTCCTGGCCTTGACCTATCACACGGAACAGACATTTCCAGTGCGCAGCAATGAAGCGCAGTTAACTGAATCAGTGATCCGCGGCAAGACGGTCTGGGAGCAAAACAACTGCATCGGCTGCCACACGCTGCTGGGCGAGGGCGCCTACTTTGCGCCTGAGCTGGGTAACGTGTTCCAGCGGCGTGGCGGGGAGGCGGGCTTCAAACCCTTTCTACATGCCTGGATGAAAATGCAGCCGCTGGGCGTACCGGGCCGGCGCGCGATGCCGCAGTTCAAGTTGAGCGAGCAGGAGGTGGATGACATCGCCGAGTTCCTCAAATGGAGCTCGAACATCAACACCAATGGCTGGCCGCCAAACAAGGAGGGCTAAGAGATGAGCATGGCTAATCCGCATCTGAAATTCGCCTCGCAAGCCGTGGCCAAACCGTACTTCGTGTTTGCCCTGATGCTGTTTCTCGGTCAGGTGCTGTTCGGTTTGATCATGGGTGTGCAATACGTGGTAGGGGACTTTCTGTTCCCGATCATTCCCTTCAATGTGGCGCGGATGGTGCACACCAACCTGCTGATCGTCTGGCTGCTGTTCGGCTTCATGGGCGCTGCCTACTACCTGATTCCGGAAGAGGCCGACCGCGAACTGCACAGTCCGAAGTTGGCGATCATTCTGTTCTGGGTATTCGCCGCCGCGGGCGTGCTGACGATCCTCGGCTATCTGCTGGTGCCTTATGCGGGCCTGGCCAAACTGACCCACAATGAGTTGCTGCCGACCATGGGCCGGGAGTTCCTGGAGCAGCCGACCATCACCAAGATGGGCATTGTGGTGGTGTGCCTGGGCTTTCTCTACAACATCGGTATGACCCTGCTCAAAGGTCGCAAGACCACCGTCAGCATGGTGATGATGACCGGGCTGATCGGCCTTGCGGTGTTCTTCCTGTTCTCCTTCTATAACCCCGGCAACCTGGCCCGCGACAAGTTCTACTGGTGGTGGGTGGTGCATCTTTGGGTGGAAGGCGTGTGGGAACTGATCATGGGTTCGATGCTCGCTTTTGTCCTGATCAAGATCACCGGTGTCGACCGGGAAGTCGTGGAGAAATGGCTGTATGTGATCATCGCCATGGCGCTGATTACCGGGATCATCGGCACCGGTCACCACTTCTTCTGGATCGGTGCGCCTGAGGTCTGGTTGTGGGTCGGCTCGATCTTCTCGGCACTCGAACCGCTACCGTTCCTGGCCATGGTGATCTTCGCCTTCAGCATGGTGAAGAACCGTCGCCGGCAACACCCGAACCGCGCCGCCACACTGTGGGCCAAGGGCACTACGGTCACCGCGTTCTTCGGTGCGGGCGTCTGGGGTTTTCTGCACACCCTGGCACCGGTCAACTTCTACACCCACGGTTCGCAACTGACGGCGGCTCACGGTCACCTGGCCTTCTACGGTGCTTACGCGATGATTGTGATGACCTTGATCAGCTACGCCATGCCGCGTTTGCGCGGGCTGGGTGAAGCCGCTGACGAGCGTTCGCAGACCTTGGAAATCTGGGGCTTCTGGTTGATGACCCTGTCGATGGTGATGATCACGCTGTTCCTCACCGCTGCCGGTGTTGTCCAGGTTTACCTGCAACGCTGGCAGGCCGACGGGATCGCGTTGCCATTCATGGCCACGGTCGAACATCTGCAGGTGCTGTTCTGGGCGCGTCTGGGCGCCGGTCTCGGCTTCTTCGCAGGCTTGCTCTGTTACCTGCTCAGCTTCAAGCAACGCAGCCGCGCCGCCTTGCGCGCCCCGGCTGCGGTAGTACCTTCATGAGCGAGTGCAACAGCTAGAAAAGGTCGGCCCGGCTGATACAGCGGGCCGTTTTTTTGGTTTCCGGGAAGGGCAAGCATCATGGCGTTTACCGTCGAACTGGAAGAGTGGGTAGGCAGTGTCTGGCATCGTTTCATCACCCGGCGTGCCAGCCCGGACTTCCCTGAAGCACGGGTTGAACTGGCCAGCCAGCAACGCCCGCTGGCGCTGTTGTTTCGCGCCATGGGCGGTGCCAATGGCATCGGTGTGGAGGCCGCCAGCGACCGCGATCTGCTGCTGCGCCGAAACGTGTTGCAGCAGATCGCCGGCACCTGCAAACAAGTGCCGTTGGCGTGGTGTGACGCGAGTAATTTGCGGCTGCCATCGAGCCTGGCGGTCTTCCCTGAAGTCGCACTGAACGAGGAACTCTATCGCTGGCTCGCGTTGCTGGCGGCCCAGGCCGGGCAGATGCGGCACTGGGGGCGGGACAATCAACGCTGGACGCAACAGCTGTTGCGGCGCTATCCCGCGCTGCGTGCTCGTTACAAACGACTGGTCGATGCCCATCTGCAATTGCGCCCCGATCCGGCCTCGTTGAATACCAGCGAAGCGGCACTGGAACGGGCGCTATGCCAGGCGCTGCGCGAACCCGGCAGTGTCGAGCATTTCCCCCGCAGCGAACGGGCCGCCTGGCCGCTGCCGCTGTGGTTGTACCCGCCACAAAACCTCGCCAGCCCGCAGGCTGCGGATCTGGGCGATGAATCCGAAGAGTCTTTGACCACGCCGCCCGGCGAACAGAAAAGCGGGCGTAAACGCGCGACGCGGATCGATGAAAGCACCCGTGAAGGCGGACTGTTGGTGGTGCGTCTGGAGAACCTGTTCAGCTGGACCGAGCACGTCGACCTGGATCGCTGGTCGGACGACAGCGAAGACCCGGACGCCGCCCGAGTTGCCGATGACCTGGATGAACTGACGCTATCTCGCACCCGTCTGCGCAAGGGCGGCGGTCTGAAGCTGCACCTGGATTTGCCACCGGCCGATGTCGACGATATTCCCCTGGGCGAGGGCATCAAGTTGCCGGAGTGGGACTACCGCAAACAACAAATGCAGGACAGCTTCGTCAATCTGCAAATGATGGTGCCCCGGGACTGTGAGGCACAGCCGTTGCCATTACGGCTGAAGGCCTCGGCGCACCGCTTGCGGCGTCAGTTCGAGCACCTGCGTAATGACCGCCAATGGTTACGCCAGCAACCCCAAGGCTCTGAGCTGGACATGCAGGCCTGGCTGGATTTTCACGTTGAGCGCGAGCATGGCCAGTGTGCCGAACGCGGTCTGTTCATGGAGCAGCGGCAGACCCGCCGCGACCTGGCGTGCCTGTTGCTGGCCGACGTGTCGATGTCCACCGACGCCCACCTTAACGATGAGCACCGCGTCATCGACGTCATCCGCGACAGCCTGCTGCTGTTCGGCGAAACCTTGTCGGTGCTGGGCGATGATTTCGCCCTGTACGGGTTTTCCTCGCTGCGCCGTCAGCAAGTGCGCATGCAGGAACTCAAGGCGTTCACCCAGCGTTATGACGACACCACCCGAGGTCGCATTCAAGGTCTCAAGCCGGGGTATTACACGCGCATGGGCGCCGCCATTCGCCAGGCCACGCAACTATTGGGCACGAGCAAGCGGCGCAGCAAACTGTTGCTGCTGCTCACGGATGGCAAACCGAATGATCTGGATCTGTATGAAGGGCGCTACGGTGTTGAAGACACCCGCGAGGCGGTGCTGCAGGCGCGGCGTCAGGGGTTGACGCCGTTCTGTATCACGATCGATCGCGAAGCCGGGGATTACCTGCCGTACATGTTCGGCGCCAATGGCTACACCTTGATCCGCCAGCCTGAGCAGTTACCGCTGCGCTTGCCGCAGTTGTATCGGCAGTTGACTCAACCGTAATGTCCTTGACCACCTGCGTCCTTGTAGCAGCTGCCGAAGGCTGCGTTCGGCTGCGAAGCAGTCGTAAAACCATTCACTGCGGTGTTTCAGTAGTACCGTGGGCTCAGGATTACGACTGCTTCGCAGCCGAACGCAGCCTTCGGCAGCTGCTACAGGGGATATATGCGGTCTTCAGCTGCGCGGCAGCCAGAAAAACATCGTCACGCAGAAGATCGTCAGGCCAACGCAGAACCACATGAATCGGCGCTGCCGGCGTTCCCCCGCCTGTGCAGCCAATGCCGGCAGGGACATGCCGCATTGGCGGCACTCGGTTTCTTGTGCGGGGTTTACGTGTTGGCAATACAGGCAGACGGGCATGGCGCTCACTCGAACTGTTCCAGGCGCAGACGATCAAGAATGGCGATCTGACGGCCGTCCTGAGTGATGATGTTTTCATCGATCAAGCGGCGAATGATCCGCGAAAAGGTTTCCGGCTGGATCGACAGATGACCGGCAATCAGCTGCTTGGCCATCGGCAACTCGAATTGGCTGTCAACGGTTTGCTGGCGTACCAGTTGCGTCAGCAAATAACGCACGACCCGGTGGGTGGCGTTTTTCAGGGACAGGGTTTCGATTTCGTTGACCCGTTGATGCAAGCGAACGCAGAGCTTGCCCAGCAGCGCAAAGGTCAGCCGACTGTTGCTCTGCAGCAGGCGCATGTAGGTGCTGTTGGATAACCGGTAGAGCTGGGTGGGGCAGATCGCTTCGGCCGAGGCCACGTAGTTCGGGGTGTCCATCAGCATCATCGCCTCGGCGAAAGTTTGCCGATCACTGATGACCTCAAACACTTTCTCCTGCCCATCGGGTGTCAGCCGGTAGATTTTCACCGCGCCGGCAATGATGAAATAGAACGAATCGGCCGGCTCACCTTGACGGAACAACGGCTCGCCTTTGTCGATGCTCAGCAAGTGGCTGGTACTCATCAGTTCATCCAGCTGTTCTTCGTTCAACGGCTCGAACAAGTGATGACTGCGCAGAATCTGGTGATGGACGCGATGAAGCACCATGAGAATTCATCCTGAAGAGAGAGAAGGGGGATCAGGTCAGACGAGAACCAGGGAAACGCCACTGGCCAGGGCCAGGATCGAGGTCAACACAACAAACCAGGCCAGTGGCTGGATGACTTTTTTCATGACGACTCCGGGTAATCGAAAGGGATCCAGGATTTCTAAAAGGTTGCCCATGCAGAGCAAGACGCGGGCCAGGCTTGGAGGGCCTTGCTTATGGGGGTTCTCAAGCATGAGGGTAAAAAAGACTATGCTGTGTAGGGTTTAAATAACCCTGAAATGGTCATTTTTACCCTGATCGGGAGCACCTTGTGGCGAGGGAGCTTGCTCCCGCTGGAGTGCGAAGCACTCCCAACACCGGCCATCGCAATTCTTCAGATACAACGCATCAGCCGGTTTACGGCTGCTGCGCACCCGAGCGGGAGCGAGCTCCCTCGCCACAAAGGACGCGCGCTCGGCATCGGGGCACGTCCCTTGCACACTTGATCTGCGACAAAGGCAATGAATCGGTAATACCCGATGATTGGCCCTGGATTTACCTCGGCGCGTACGGGTTGGCGCCAGGTCAGCAAACAGGTAGAGGAGTGGCTTTATGCAAGTGCTTGACCGCCGTAAAGCGATGGCCATCGCGCCGCTGTTACGGCTGGCCTTTCGGCCGTTTTTCCTTGCTGGCTGCCTGTTGGCGGTGCTGGCCATTCCGCTATGGCTGGCGGCTTTTAGTGGTTCGATGTCCGACTGGCAGCCGGCAGGCGGTTGGCTGGGCTGGCATCGGCATGAATTGCTGTTCGGGTTCGGCTTGGCGATTATTGCGGGCTTTTTGCTGACGGCCGTGCAGACCTGGACCGGTCGCCCCGGCCTCAGCGGCAAGCCGTTGGCCGCTCTGGCGTTACTGTGGTTATTGGCGCGAGTGGCCTGGCTGGCCAACGCGCCGTGGCCGTTGCTCGCGGTGCTGGAAATGGCGTTCCCGTTGGCGGTGGCAGTACTCATGGGCTTCACCCTGTGGAAGGTGCGGCAGAAACGTAACTATCCGATTGTGGTGGTCTTGCTGTTGTTGGCCGTGGCCGACGGGTTGTCCTTGTACGGCCTGGTCGAGGGGCATGAAGGCTGGCAGCGCCAGGGCGTGCTGACGGGTATCTGGCTGGTGGCGGCGATGATGGGGTTGATCGGCGGGCGGGTGATTCCGTTCTTCATCCAGCGTGGCCTCGGCAAGGTCGATGGCGTTGCCCCTTGGCCCTGGCTGGATTGGCTGCTGCTGATTGGCTCGCCCCTCGTGGCGTTGTTATATGCCGCCGGACCTGCGCTTGCCCCCAATTTCTGGGTGGGCCTGTTGTTCGCCGTGTTGGCCGTAGGGCATCTGGTGCGCCTGTTTCGCTGGCATGATCGCGCCCTCTGGCACGTGCCGTTGCTGTGGTCGTTGTACCTGGCTTATGGCTGGTTGGCGGTGGCCTGTCTCGGGATGGCGCTGTGGCATTTCGGCGCGCCGATTAACCCGAGTCTGGCGGTGCATTGCCTGACGATCGGGGCCATGGGCGGCCTGGTGCTGGCGATGATCGCGCGGGTCAGCCTTGGGCATACCGGCCGTGCGCTGGAGCCGCCGTCGGGGATGACCCTGGCGTTCATCTTGCTCAATCTGGCGTGCCTGAGCCGGGTCGTGTTGATCGAGTTCTTTCCCTTGCCGGCATTGTGGTTGGCTGGTCTGTGCTGGGCGCTGGCGTTTGCGCTGTATGCCTGGCGCTATGGGCCGATGCTGCTGCGGGCCCGGGTGGACGGTCATCCGGGATGAGCACGCGAACTGACAGAGGCTGGCGCTGATGTATCCCTTTTTGCTGGTCACGCATTTGCTGGCAGCGATTGCCTTCATCGGCACGCTGTTTTTCGAGGTGGTCATCTGGCATCGCGCACGCCAGCAGTTGGCGGATACCACGCAATCCACGGCGGATCAGGCGATTGCCGTGCGCTCGCGCAAGGTGCTGCATGGCGTGGTGTTGCTGTTGTATGGCGCCGGCATCGGCCTGGCGTGGCAGTACCGGGGCGCATTGAGTCAGCCGCTGGCCAGCAGTTTTGGCCTGTTGCTGAGCCTCAAGATCCTGCTGGCCCTGAGCATCATCGGCCATTACTTGCTACTGGCCTATTGGCTGACCCATGCGCGCCTGACCACGACTCGCGCCAGCTGGATTCGCCGCAGCATCCTCGGGCACATGGTGTTGATCGTGATCCTGGCCAAGGCGATGTTCTATTGGCACGGTTGATCACAAGCAGTCCAGGATAAACAAAAACCGCGTCAACCGATGGGCTGACGCGGGTTGGGTGTGACTGGCGATCGATCAATGACGAGGGTTCAGGGCATTGATGAACAGCACGTTGTTTTCCAGATGGATGTGTTGCATCAGGTCGTCTTTGAATTCCAGCAGCCCGCGATAGAGGGCGCGCCAGGTGTTACAGGCATCGGCAGGCGGGATGATGTGATTGGTCAGGGCGAGCATTTTTTCCAGTGCTTCACCATGTTGATCATGTTCGAAACGCAGCACCTGGATCGGCGGAGCCGCTTGAGCACCGATGCCTTGTTGCAGCATCGGGAACAGCACCTGTTCTTCCTTGAGCATGTGGCCTTCGAGTTCTTGCTGCATGTCGGTCAGAAGATCGGCCAGGCCGTTGGGGCAGCTGCTGCGCGCACCATGGACCTGCTCGACGCGGCGGGCCAGGCGGATCAGTTCCGGTAGTTGCTCGCGGTGGCGGGCGTGGTAGCGCGCCAGAAGGTGGGCGATCAACAGTTCCAAAGGTTCGTTACGCCAGTCGTGCTGGGTTTCGCCGGCGTCTTGCAGAATGTTCAGGGCGTCGGCAATGAGGACCGGATCGAGGTTTTTGCCAAGGGCCGCTTCACGCAGGCTTTTATGCCCGCCGCAACAGAAGTCCAGTTTGAAGGTATGGAAGATCCGGGTGGCACCGGGAATGTCGCAGGCCAGTTGGCCGAGGCTTTGTTCCAATAGGGTCTGGCTCATCAGGGTTCCTTGTTTGGGTTTCAACGGTTCTCCAGGCTCATTGCATCCGGCATGCCATATTTAAGTGATTGAAAAACACGAATTTATTTTTAGTTGTGGTGATAGACACCCTGACGCTTTAGGGTGAATCCAACCATAGAGGGTGATTACTACCATGCTGCGAGAAAGCCTGGCAGCCGACCTGATCGTCGAGTTGCCTAATGCCGTGCGGTTGCAACGATTGGTCCAGACCCTGCGCGAATACTTCAACAGTGGCGCTGTGGGCTTGTTGCGTCTGGATGACGACAGCCTCAGGCCGGTGGCGACGGTGGGGCTGGTTCATGAAGCGTTGGGGCGCCGGTTCGTCATCGCCCAGCATCCCCGGCTGGCGGCGATCATGGCGTCGCGCGAGCCGACCTGGTTCGAACCCGACAGTCGCCTGCCAGATCCCTATGACGGCTTGCTCGACAACCACGTTGGCGAACCGCTGCCGGTGCATGACTGCATGGGCGTGAGCCTGTATGTCGAAGGGCGGATCTGGGGCGCGATCACCCTCGATGCGCTGCACGCCGGGACCTTTGACAGCCGGGCGCGGGAAGAGCTCAAACGCTGCACCTTGCAGATCGAAGCCGCCGTGCGGGTCACCCGTCTGGAACAGGAAAACCGCAGCTTGCGTCTGTCCCGCAGCGATCCCCAGGATTTGCGAATGCCGGTCGAGGAGGGCGAGATCCTCGGGCAGAGTGAGGTGTTGCATCAGTTGCTCAATGAGCTGGACGTACTGGCCGACTCCGATCTGCCGGTATTGCTGTTGGGCGAGACCGGCGTCGGCAAAGAGCTGTTCGCCCGGCGCTTGCATCGTCTTTCAAGGCGCCACCACAAACCGCTGATACACGTTAACTGCGCCGCTTTGCCGGAGTCGCTGGCAGAGAGTGAGTTGTTCGGGCATGTCAAAGGCGCCTTTTCCGGCGCCACCAGTGACCGTGCCGGACGCTTCGATGCCGCCAACGGTGGCACGCTGTTTCTCGATGAAGTCGGGGAGTTGCCCTTGAGCGTGCAAGCGAAGTTATTGCGCACCTTGCAGAACGGCGAGATCCAGCGCCTCGGCGCCGACAAGCCGCTGCACGTGGATGTGCGGATCATCGCCGCCACCAACCGACATCTACCGGACAGCATCCGCGACGGCTTGTTTCGCGCCGATCTGTATCACCGGCTCTCGGTGTACCCGGTGCCGATTCCGCCCCTGCGCGAGCGCGGTAACGATGTGTTGATGCTGGCCGGGCATTTCCTTGAACTCAATCGGGCGCGGCTCGGCCTGCGTGGTTTGCGCCTGTCGCCGGCGGCCGAACGCGCGCTGTTGCTTTATACCTGGCCGGGCAATGTGCGCGAACTGGAACACGTGATCAGTCGGGCTGCGTTGAAGCAGCTCAGTCGCGGTACGAGTCGCGCGTTGATCATGACGCTGGAGCCTGAAATTCTCGATCTCGACAGCGCGATGGCGGCATCGGGGGCGGTGATCGAGCCATCCCCGGACGTTACGGCTGATCTGCCGTTCCAGCCCTTGGGCGAAGCCGTCGACGATTACCAGCGCAAGAAAATCCTCCAGGCCCTGAGCCTGTCCGGGGAAAACTGGGCCAGCGCCGCGCGAATCCTCGAAGTCGATCCCAGCAACCTGCACAAACTGGCGCGGCGGCTGCGCCTCAAGTAGGCGACAGTGTTGATGGCGGTCAAGGTGGCTTTGCGCAGTGCCTCGCACACTGCGTAAAACCTTCCGGAGATCACCGTCATGCCGCTTTCCCTGGCTCAGATGCGCCGTAACTACACCCTTAATGGCCTGCAAGATGAGGCTGCGCTGGATGATCCGCTGGCGATGTTCCGGCAGTGGTTGCAACAGGCCCGCGACACCGAGTGCGCACCTGTCGAGGCCAACAGCATGGTGCTGGCGACGGTCGGCCCTGAAGGACGGCCGCACTGTCGGGTTCTGCTGCTCAAGGGGTTGAGCGATGAAGGTTTTACTTTTTTCGGCAATTACCAGAGCGACAAGGGTCAGCAACTGGCCGCCAATCCCTATGCCGCGATGACGTTTTTCTGGCCGGGACTGGAGCGTCAGGTGAGAATCGAAGGGCAGGTGTCCAGGCTCGATCCAGCATTGTCGGATGCGTACTTCGATTCCCGTTCCATGGCCAGTCGCCTGGGGGCCTGGGCTTCACCGCAAAGCCGTCCGCTGGCCAGTCGTGCAGCGCTGGAATCCATGCTGGCTGAAACCATCAAACGCTTCGTTGGCCAGACCGTCTCGCGTCCCGAGCATTGGGGCGGCTACTGCCTGCACCCTGAACGTCTGGAGTTCTGGCAGGGGCGGGCCGACCGCTTGCATGATCGACTCGATTACCGGTTGCGCGATGGTGCATGGCAACGAAATCGCTTGGCGCCTTGAGCCCCATTGCGCAGGACCTGTAGCGATGGAGGACAGTGTGGGAGCGGGCTTGCTCGCGAATGCGGTGTGTCAGTCGACATTTATGTTGTTTGACACACCGCATTCGCGAGCAAGCCCGCTCCCACAGGTTTTGTGCCGGCACATTCTTTCTATGTCCCGGACGAGGTACCTCCTTGGAGGAATAGGCTCGCTCGCTATTCCGGTTCAGGCTTCGGGCCATACCCTCATCTACGGGAAGACCTGGATATGGCCCATCTGGCGCAACGCACGTTTGAACCCCTGAACATCGCCGTGCTGACCATCAGCGATACGCGCACCTTTGACACCGACACTTCGGGGCAGACCCTGACCGATTTGCTGCAAACAGCCGGGCATGTGTTGATCGACCGTGATCTGGTCAAGGACGACATTTATCAGATCCGCGCCACCGTTTCCCGGTGGATCGCCGACCCCAAGGTGCAAGTGGTGTTGATGACCGGCGGCACCGGTTTCACCGCTCGCGACAACACACCGCAAGCAGTCTTGCCATTGCTGGACAAGCATGTGGAAGGCTTCGGCGAATTGTTCCGGCAGGTGTCTCTGGAGGAAATCGGCATGTCCAGCCTGCAGTCCCGGGCACTGGCCGGCATGAGTAACGGCGTGCTGGTGTGCTGCGTACCCGGTTCACCGGGTGCCTGCCGGACGGCCTGGAACAAGATATTGCTTGAACAACTGGACAGTCGCACCGGCCCGTGCAATTTCGCCCCGCATTTGAAACCGCAAGCGCAACGGATCATCGATGCCTGTGGGACTCGTTCATGACTGGCCGGGTGTGTGACCTTGGCTACCTGATGCCCGTGGACGAGGCCATCAGCCGTCTGCTGGATCAGGCACCGCCGCCGCCCTTGTCGCACATGATTCCTCTGGATCAAGCCATGGGGCGGGTTCTGGCGACGGACATTCATTCCCCGGTGAACCTGCCGGCCTGGGACAACAGCGCCATGGACGGTTATGCCCTCAGGGCCGCAGACCTGCCAGCAGAAGGTGGTTGTTTGACGATTGGCGGGCGAATTGCGGCGGGGGATCAGGCGTGCTCGCCCTTGCTCGCGCAGCAGGCGGTGCAGATCTTTACCGGCGCGCCATTGCCACCGGGCGCCGATACCGTCGTACCGCAAGAGCGCTGCCGGGGCGAGGGCGAGCGCGTCTGGTTCCCGTCCGTGTCCGTGGGCGATCACGTGCGCAAGGAGGGTGAGGAAGTTCGTCGCGGGGATCTGTTGCTCAAGGCCGGGAAACGCCTGCGCGCACAAGAACTGGGGTTGCTGGCTGGCGCTGGTATCGCGCGGGTCGAGGTCTATCGGCCGTTGCAGGTATGCCTGCTCAGCAGCGGTAATGAACTGCGTGAGCCGGGCGATCCCTTGGCGCCGGGGCAGATTTACAACAGCAACCGGTATTGCCTCGCCGCGTTGTTGCGCGGCTGGGGCGTCGAGGTGCACGACTATGGCGTCATGGTCGATGAGTTGGCGGCCAGCCGGCATGCCTTGAGCCTGGCGTCTTCGGAATGCGACTTGCTGTTGAGTTCCGGTGGCGTGTCGGTGGGCGAGGAAGATCACCTCAAACAGGCGATCGAGGAACTGGGCAACGTCGATTTCTGGCGGCTGGCCATTCAGCCGGGCAAGCCACTGGCCTTTGGTGAAGTGGCCGGCAAACCCTGGATCGGCATGCCGGGAAATCCTTCGGCGGCGCTGATCACCGCGCTGGTGGTGGTGCGTCCGTTCCTGCTCAGGGCCCAAGGCGTGACTGACGTACTGCCGGTGCCGTTGGTCGTGCCCGCCGGGTTCGACTGGTTGCAGCGTAACAAGCGTCGGCAGTACCTGCGGGCCCGATTGACGCCCGGCGCCGATGGCCAGTTGAGTGTGGAACTGCACCCTCAGCAAAGCTCGGCGATGTTGACCGCCGCGTGCTGGGCCGACGGGCTGGCGGTGATCGAGTGCGAGCAGCAAGTGCTCAAGCACGACAACGTGATGTTCCTGTCCTTCGCCGACCTGATGCATTGATGGCAATTGATTGCCGTCAAGGCCGTGCCTGCCGGTCTCGCTAGACTGGCAGCGCCTTTTTCGATCGCCCCGGACCTTCGCGTCATGGGCATCAGGCGATGGCCCGGATGCGTTTTTTCATGAGGATTACCCATGCAACTGGTCTGCCCGGCAGGGAACCTGCCTGCGCTTAAAGCGGCGGTGCGCCAAGGCGCCGATGCCGTCTATGTCGGCTTTCGCGATGACACCAATGCCCGGCATTTCGCGGGGCTGAACATGGACGACAAACAGTTCGACGCCGCGGTCGCCCATATCCGTCAGCATCAACGCAAACTCTACGTCGCGGTCAACACGTACCCCCAACCCAAGGGCTGGGAGCGCTGGCAGCGGGCGGTGGATCGTGCGGCTGATTTCGGCGTGGATGCGCTGATCGCCGCCGACCCCGGAGTGCTCAACTACGCCAGTCAGCGTCACCCGCAACTGGCGTTGCATCTGTCGGTCCAGGGTTCGGCGACCCATGCCGCCGCGCTGGAGTTTTATGCGCAGCGCTACGGCATTCGGCGCGCGGTGCTGCCGCGGGTGTTGTCGTTGGCGCAAGTACGCCAGGTCGCCGCCAGCAGCCCGGTGCCCATCGAAGTCTTTGGCTTCGGCAGCTTGTGCATCATGGCCGAAGGGCGTTGCCACCTGTCTTCCTACATTACCGGCGAGTCGCCGAACCTGTGCGGTGTCTGTTCGCCAGCCAAAGCCGTGCGCTGGAGCGAGGACGCCGAGGGCTTGAGCGCGCGCCTCAGCGAAGTACTGATCGACCGCTACACCCCGGATGAATCGGCCGGTTACCCGACCTTGTGCAAGGGCCGCTTCCTGGTCGGCGGCAAACGCTTTCATGCGCTGGAGGAGCCCACCAGCCTCGACACCCTGGACTTGCTGCCGGAACTGACGGCCATCGGCGTCGAAGCCGTGAAGATCGAGGGCCGCCAACGCAGCCCGGCCTATGTCGAACAAGTCACCCGTGTCTGGCGCGCAGCACTGGACGCCCATCGTGGCGCACCGGGCAGTTTTCGGGTCAAGGAGGAATGGCGTCAGGTGCTGGCCGGTTTGTCCGAAGGCAGCCAGACCACTCTGGGTGCTTATCATCGATCATGGCAATGAGGGATTCGACATGAAACTCAGCCTGGGACCGGTCCTGTTTTATTGGGACAAAGAGCAACTCAGCAACTTTTACGCCGAGATGTCGGCCTTGCCCCTGGATGTGATTTACCTGGGGGAAACCGTGTGCTCGAAACGCCGGGCATTTTCGCTGGATCAATGGCTGGGGTTGGGCCGTGAGTTGCAGGAATGCAGTCAGGCGCAGTTGGTGCTTTCCAGCCTGACGCTGATCGAAGCGGCATCCGAACTCTCCAGCCTGCGTCGGCTGTGCGACAACGGCCAATTGCTGGTGGAAGCCAACGACATGGGCGCGGTGCAGTTTTTGGCCGAACGCAAGTTGCCGTTCGTGGGCGGCCCGGCCCTCAATCTGTACAACGGTCATGCGTTGACGCAACTGCTCGACAGCGGCATGACCCGCTGGGTGCCGCCCGTGGAATGTTCGGCGGCGCTGATTGGTGATGTGATCGAACAGGTACGCGAACTGGGCCGTGCAGTGCCAGAAGTTGAAATCTTTGCGTATGGGCATTTGCCGTTGGCCTATTCCGCCCGCTGCTTCACCGCCCGAGCGGAAAACCGGCCCAAGGACGACTGCCAGTTTTGCTGCATCAACTACCCCGACGGCCTGGCGCTGACCAGCCAGGAAGGGCAGGCGCTGTTCACCATCAACGGTATTCAGACAATGTCGGCCGAGGTGACCAATCTGCTGGCCGATTATTCCGGGCTGGTGGCCTGCGGTGCCGATCTGTTGCGCTTGAGCCCTCGCGCTCAGGGCATGGCCGAGGTGATCGCGGCCTATCAGCGGGTTCGTCTGGGCGAGACACCGCCGCTGTTTGTCGAAGGGTGCAATGGTTACTGGCATGGCCAGGCCGGCATGCTGCGCGTCGAGGAGGTCGGCCTGTGTTGAATCGAAAAAAGTGGCTGTTGAAAGGTGCCGACCGGTTACTGCCGCTGGTGCGCCGGGTGCCTTTTGCCGTGCAGCGTCTGGCGTTGCAACAGGCGCTGAATCGCTGCCTCGCCGGGCCGTTGCGCGATGGTGAGTTCGAGGTTTTGCGTGGGCGTTGGTTGTGCTTGCGGATTCCGGATCTGGGGTTGTCCTGGTATCTGACGCTCAGTGGTAAAGGGTTGCGGATTGCCGAGCAGGCCATGGCGCATGTGACGATCAGTGGCAACTGGCGGGAGTTTTTACTGTTGGCGAGCCGTCAGGAGGATCCAGATACGCTGTTCTTTCGCCGGCGTTTGGTGATTGAGGGTGATACCGAACTTGGGCTGGCGTTGAAGAATCTGATCGACAGTCTGGATCCTGATGTGTTGCCTGTTTGGTTATGGCGCAATCTGGAGCGGGCGGGGAAGGGGTTGGCGGCGGGGTAATCGACGTCGTTCAATTGTGGGAGCTGGCTTGCCTGCGATGGCGGCCTGATAGCCGACCGGGATTTTTGATGTACACCAAACCCCAATCACCCCTCCGAATAGCTCCTCATTCACCCACAACCCATATCCCCTCCAGTTAACAAAACATAACGTGGCGTCGATTGTCAGACCTTTCCAAACCCCGATAGGATAAGCCAGCTTCCGAAGGGGCTCTGGATTGCGGGTTTCAGGACTATGCTCCTGAATAGGTCAATCCCGATGCGCATCCCTTACGGCGCCCTGAAGGGTTGAACGACCTAACAATAATAATGTGGGGGAAGGTCTATGAGTGAGCCTGTCATGGGTGTGAGTATTTGCCGCCCGCCAGCGTTACGCCGGTTCGCGTTGCTGGCTACAGCGCTCTCGCTGTTGGGCTGTACCGTGCTGTCGGCGCCTGCGCTGGCTGCTGCCGCGTCGGCCACCGATGTGGTTTATTCCGTTGAATCCGCCAAGGCCAGCAAAGGACTGATGCTCGATGTCGTTCACGCCGGTAAACGCCTGGTGGCGGTCGGCGATCGCGGGCACATTCTGTATTCCGATGACCAGGGCGCAACCTGGGCCCAGGCCAAGGTGCCGACCCGGCAACTGCTGACGGCGGTGTTTTTTGTCGATGACAAACACGGCTGGGCCGTTGGCCATGACGCGCAGATCCTCGCCAGCGAAGACGGCGGCATCACCTGGACCAAACAATTCGAAGACCTGACACGCGAATCGCCGCTGCTCGACGTCTGGTTCAAGGACGTTAACAGCGGCTTTGCCGTGGGCGCTTACGGTGCCTTGCTGGAAACCACCGACGGCGGTAAAAACTGGGAAAACGTCAGCGATCGCCTCGACAACGAAGACCAGTTCCACCTCAACGCGATTGCCGCGGTCAAGGATTCCGGCATTTTCATCGTCGGTGAACAGGGCAGCATGTTCCGCTCCGCCGATGATGGGCAGACCTGGGAAAAGCTTGAGGGCCCCTACGAAGGCTCGCTGTTCGGTGTGATTGGCACCGCGCAACCGGCCACGCTGCTGGCCTATGGGTTGCGCGGCAATCTCTACCGTTCCACGGATTTCGGCAGCACTTGGGAGCAGGTCGAGCTCAAGGCTGCACGTGGCACACTGGAATTCGGCCTGTCTGGCGCCACGCTGCTCGATGACGGTTCCATCGTGATCGTCGGCAATGGCGGCAGCGTGATTCGCAGCACCGACGACGGCGAAACCTTCAGCGTGTTCAACCGTCCGGATCGCATTTCCGTCTCGGCGGTGACTGCGGCAGGCAACGGCAATCTGATTCTGGCAGGACAGGGTGGCGTTCGCGTCACTTCGCCCACCGGCGCAGAGAATGGAAAAAACGGGTCGTCCAAATGAGCCGGGCAAATAATAAGAAGGCGGGTCTATGACATCCTTAAGCACTCCTCATCAGGATAAGGCGACGTTTCTTGAGCGCCTGATTTTCAACAACCGCCCGGCAGTCATCGTCATCTGCCTGCTGGTCAGTGTTTTCCTGTTCTGGCAGGCGACGTTGATCCGGCCGTCCACCAGTTTCGAAAAAATGATCCCGCTCGAGCATCCGTTCATTGAAAAAATGATGGAGCACCGCAACGATCTGGCGAACCTGGGCAACACGGTGCGGATTTCCGTGGAAGCCACCGACGGCGACATCTTCTCCAAGGAGTACATGGAGACCCTGCGTCAGATCAACGACGAGGTGTTCTACATTTCCGGCGTCGACCGTTCCGGCCTCAAGTCGCTGTGGAGCCCGAGCGTGCGCTGGACCGAGGTGACGGAGGAGGGCTTCGCCGGTGGTGAAGTGATTCCCCAGAGCTATAACGGCTCCCAGCAAAGCCTCGATCTGCTGCGTAATAACGTGCTCAAGTCCGGGCAAGTCGGGCGCCTGGTGGCCAACGACTTCAAGTCGAGCATCGTCGACATCCCGCTGCTGGAGTCCTACCCGGACCCACAGGATCAGGGCAAGTTGCTGGCGCTGGACTACCGCAAGTTCTCCCACGAACTTGAAGACAAGATCCGCAACAAGTTCGAAGCCCAAAACCCCAATGTGAAGATCCACATTGTCGGGTTCGCCAAGAAAGTCGGCGACTTGATCGATGGGTTGGTCATGGTGGTGATGTTCTTCGGCGTAGCCTTCGTCATTACCCTGATCCTGCTGTACTGGTTCACTAACTGCATGCGCAGCACCGTGGCGGTTTTGAGTACGACGCTGGTGGCGGTGGTCTGGCAGCTGGGCTTGATGCACTTCTTCGGCTTCGGGCTTGATCCGTACTCGATGCTGGTGCCGTTCCTGATCTTCGCCATCGGGATTTCCCACGGCGTGCAGAAAATCAACGGTATCGCCTTGCAGTCCAGCGAGGCGGAAAACGCTCTGACCGCAGCGCGGCGCACATTCCGTCAGCTGTTTCTGCCGGGTATGATCGCGATCCTTGCGGATGCGGTGGGCTTCATCACGCTGTTGATCATCGACATCGGGGTGATTCGTGAACTGGCCATCGGCGCGTCCATCGGCGTGGCGGTGATCGTGTTCACCAACCTGATCCTGCTGCCGGTGGCGATTTCCTACGTCGGTATCAGCAAGCGCGCCGTCGAACGCAGCAAGAAAGACGCGCACCGCGAGCATCCTTTCTGGCGCCTGCTGTCGAATTTTGCCAGCCCCAAAGTCGCCCCGATCTCTATTGCCCTGGCGCTGATCGCTTTCGGTGGTGGCCTCTGGTACAGCCAGAACCTGAAAATCGGTGACCTCGACCAGGGCGCGCCGGAACTGCGTCCGGACTCGCGCTACAACAAGGACAACAGCTTCATCATCAATAACTACTCCACCAGTTCCGACGTGTTGGTGGTGATGGTCAAGACCAAGTCTGAAGGTTGCTCGCGCTACGAGGCCATGGCGCCGATCGACGAGCTGATGTGGAAGATGCAGAACACCGAGGGCGTGCAGTCGGCCATTTCCCTGGTGACCGTGTCCAAGCAGATGATCAAGGGCATGAACGAGGGCAACCTGAAATGGGAAACCCTGTCGCGCAACCCGGACGTGCTGAACAACTCCATCGCCCGCGCCGATGGCCTGTACAACAACAATTGCTCCCTGGCGCCGGTGCTGGTGTTCCTCAATGACCACAAGGCCGAAACCCTGGACCGCGCCGTGCATGCGGTGCAGGACTTCGCCAAAGAGAACAACAAGGAAGGCCTGGAATTCATCCTCGCCGCCGGTAACGCCGGGATCGAGGCGGCCACCAACGAGGTGATCAAACGCTCCGAATTGACCATTCTGGTCCTGGTATACATCTGCGTCGCAACCATGTGCATGATCACTTTCCGTTCCTGGGCGGCGACCTTGTGCATTGTGCTGCCGCTGGTACTGACCTCGGTCCTCGGCAACGCATTGATGGCGTTCATGGGCATCGGCGTGAAAGTGGCGACCTTGCCGGTAGTGGCGCTCGGGGTGGGGATAGGCGTGGACTACGGGATTTACATCTACAGCCGTCTGGAAAGCTTCCTGCGTGCCGGCCTGCCGTTGCAAGAGGCGTACTACCAGACGCTGAAGTCCACCGGTAAAGCCGTGCTGTTCACCGGCCTGTGCCTGGCGATCGGTGTATGCACCTGGATCTTCTCGGCGATCAAGTTCCAGGCCGATATGGGCCTGATGCTGACCTTCATGCTGCTCTGGAACATGTTCGGCGCGTTGTGGCTGCTGCCAGCGCTGGCGCGGTTCCTGATCAAACCGGAGAAACTGGCAGGGCAGAAGGGCAACTCGCTGTTTGCTCACTGATCCCTGGCTGAAACAGAAAAGCCGCAATCATGGGTTGCGGCTTTTTTTATAGCGTGTTGTTCAGGGCTGGAAACTTGATTCAGAGTTTTAAGAACAGTGTTTCATCCAATGGCGGTTTGATCAGCGATTTCTCCAGATTGGCCACGGCACGGTTGTCGGCGGCGGCTTGCCGGATAAGATCCTTGCGTGTCAGAAAGCGCTGCTCCGGTAATTTTAAATGGCCAATGCTGTAGTCCGGTCGAGGCATATCAAGGCTGGCGTAATGAAAGTGCGCATACCATAAAACGTTAAATGTGTTCTTTTCGCGTACTGCATATTCGGTGAGATAGTCTCCGGCAGCCGTCTGTATCAAACGCCCCACCAGATTGATGTCAACGAAACCGTTCTTCCATAAGTAGTGGATGTTTTCTGCCTTGGGCAGCTGTTTTTTGTAGCCCTCGCTGCAATACAGGCGTGCCTGGCGAGTTGCTTCGAGTGCCTCGTTACGAAGGGTTTCACTCAGTTGGGGGGCCTGCGGCGCAGCAGGATGGGTGTTATCAATTTCATGGGCCAAGGCGTTGAGCTTTTCGGCGTACTGGACCAGCATGTCATTCCAGTCCAAGGGGTTGAGGCTTTCGAGCCTACCAGGATCCTGTAGCTTTTTCTGTTGGAAGCGTATCGAGTTTTCGATTCCCGCCCGTTGGCCAATCAGCGCATGCATTTCCTTTTTTATTGCCGATAAAGGTCGCGACCCTGGCGGCAATGTTGGTTGAGTGGGCGTGCCCTGCACGACTTCAACCCAGACACCTTCCTCGGGGTGTTCCATGTAGCTCGCAATTTTCTGTTCGGTAATCGGATCTTGAACATCGATGAAACTACCTTGGTGGTTTTCCCGAGATGGTCGAATGTCGCCGATCAGGGTGCCTTTGTTGCGGGACTTGAATACCCTTTTGGTGGACGGCTTGGTCCTGATCGGTTTGGTATGTGCGGACTGGGGCGCGACCCCTTCGTTTTCTCGAATCAGTGTAGCCAGTTGTTCTTCGGCGCTGACGCGCGCTTCGTTGAGTTGCTCCAGAAAGGGCGTTTGATACTCCTTGCGCAAGAAGCCAGATGCCATTTCACTCAACGAATGGACGGCATTGTCGATTTCCTCGTAGTGCTTGAGGATGTTTTCAAGGACGGCTATCTGCTCGGAGGTTGCGTAGCCGGAGCTACTGCAGATCTCCATGTGGGACAGCACTGTGCTCTCCATTGAAGAGCCGACGAGTCGCATTACAAAGGGATACTCTGCCGGGTCTCTGGAGCGGCAACTGCGTTCCAGAACCAGTTCTTTAAGCGACAGCAATTGGTGTAGCTTGATGGAAGCGGGGAGGTAGTTTTCGGCATTGAACAAGTGCTTCACTATTTTTCGACTGCGCAGTTTTTCACCTGCCTGTTCCTGGGTCGTTTCAAGTGTTTTGGCGGACTCGATGAGCCTGTTGGTTATCTCGATTTCTGCCCGCCGGTTGTCGACAAATTCGAAATAGGCTGTCGTTATTTCCTGATCCAATTCTTCAGGAAAACGGGCGACGAGTTCACTGAGGTATTCCCCGTTCCTGGTCTGAAGGAGATCGCGCCCCAACAGCTTTATTTGCTCATGAACGATATCCAGAGCGTCCCAGATGAGTAAAAGCCCATTATCACGTTCGCTCTCGTAAGGCCGGGTTCTGTCGACTTCGATCAAGGCGTTGTACGCGTCGGTCAACTTCGGCATCTCGGCATTCAACGTGTCAATGCGCTCCTTGTAAATATTGAGCTCTCTGTCATGTATGGCTGCGGCCTCTGCTGTCTTGAGCACTTCCTGGCTATGACGCGAGGTCAGCTGGACCTTCTGCTCTGGTGTAGCCTTGCCGAGCAACTCCCATACGATCCTGAGCTTTTTCTTTTGTGCGTCGAGCATTTCCCTCGCGGAAAACAATGATTTCCTCGCCTCTGATTGAGAGAGTACCAATGGCGCGAGGGCCTGCTTCAGACGATCCTTATGAGTGGTCAGTTCATGTAGCCGGAGCCGGTTTTCATCGCGCACCGCCTGGAGTCGCCCCCTCATGCCGCCTTCAAGCTTCAATCCCCGATCCAGTCGCCAGTTCCCCTTGCCGTCGCTGGCGAGTTTGAAGCCGGGGCGATCGGAATGGGCCGGATCTACCAGGTAGACCTCTGCGAAGCCCGGCACGACGCTGACCTGGAAAAAAAGTCCGCCAATGCTGACGTGCCAGGTATCGTCGATCCGGAAAAGTCCTTTCAGGGACCCGTTTTTCTCGGCCGGTGGCAACTTCTGCGGCCATGGCACGTGAAAGTCCAACAAGGCATTGAGCAGCTTGTCGGCCGCTTTAGAGGTGGCAATGGAGCTGGTGAAATCCAGCACCGTATGGCTGCCACCTACCGGTTCCTGTGGGATGCCCGGCGAACCTTGATGAACGAGGGCGGCAGGCATCGGTTCTGCGTGATTTGCCAGTCTGCGCCAGGGTTTCAGGCGCGGGGCGGTTTGTTCAGGGAGTTTCGATGGCAATGGCTGCTGATGGGCGCTCTCCGAGCTGGCTCCCAGGTGCAACAGCACCATCGCGGTATTGAGTAGCAGATCAATCAGCGCTAACTCTTTGGCTTTCGGATCGTCGCTGTCGAGGGCGGGCAGGTCCTGTTTGAGGCTGGTGATCAGTACCGTCATCCATCCGGCAAGCATCAGCGGCCCTCGCGTCAGCGGTAGCAGCAGCGTATTGAAGAGTAACCATGCACCCTCCATGAGAACGGCCCAACGGCTTTCACTGTTGGACACCGACTCACGCTCGGCCAGATCGACCAAGGTGCGAGCGGTGCTGGTGAATAGGTCGTTGAGCAGTCGACCGTCGTGCAGCGACTGGCGCAATACTTCTGCACCCTCATTGCTGGCCAAGGTTGTGGGGGCAGGTTTTCGTGGACGTTCGAATTCGTCGCCCAAGTGAAAGCGAACAATGTGCGGTTCCTTGAACCCGTCATTGTCGTAAATGCCTCGTACGTTGTCCGCCATCCATGTAAGCACGCTGGTTTGCAACGCGCCGGATTCGGCGATGGCATCGAGGACGGCCTGGCGCGACGGGTACTCCAGCAGGGCTTCGGCGTACAACGGACGATAAAGAAGATGTGGGCCAACGTTCGGATCAAGGGGTTCGATCAGGAACATGTTGTCCACCGTATCGGGTTTGGCACCGGGCTTTCTGTGAAACGCCAACGGGCGGATGACGATGTCCTGTTCGTCGACTTTGCGCTCGGAAGGTGTCTGCCCCATCAGCGCCTTGACGTAGCGATAACCCTTGTCGGTCAAGCCATATTGTTTTCTGACCTTGTACTCCAGCGCGCGCATCGGTAACTGGACTCGCAGTTCGCGAGTAAACAGGGCTTCTCGGCGCCGGGCATCCACGGTGTCCGATAGTAATAACGTCTTGATCCTTTGCGGATAGACCGTACCGATGTCGACGCGCTGGATAAGGCCTTTGCTGCCGAGTATATAGTCCTCGTTCAACCAGTCTTCGGGAGTCTGTCCGTCCTTGCGCAAAACCCGCAGGCGGCCCCGGGGCTTGCCGGCGAGATTCTTCAGGGCCAGATCAGTCAGGGACATGCGCACATGTTCGATAAAACCGGCACCTCCCGGATAGCCGGCAGCGACGGCGAAGTCCAGCACCAGATCGTCGGGGTTGTAGTCGACGTTGTGATCCTGCTTTATCTGCGCTCGCAGCGCCTCGCGGCTGAAGCTTCGGATATCTTCGATGCCTTCATTAAATGACTGTCCATGGCTTTGAGCGGTGACGTTTGCGAGGTCGAGCAGGTGCTGTCGATAGGCGAAGCGATCAGTGGCCGAAGCCTGTTTCAACCAGTCGGGGAGTTGCGAGTGCAACTGTGCCAGCATCGTTGGTGGCGCTGTCGATTGCCGGATGAACAGCGTTGCCGGATCCGTGAGGGTGTCCAGACGTTGCGCCAGGTCCTGCTCGCTCGGGTAACTGGAAAATGACAATGCGGCCAGGTTTTCGAGCTGCCGATTAAGGATCAGGCCCGCCTGGAGCTCGAACAGGTTGCCATTGGGCTCATAGCGTTTCCAGGTCAGACGGTCGATCAAAAACTCGCTTTGCATCTTCTTCCCCCAGGCGCTGCCGAAGTCATCCAGGGAATCGAAAGGTTGGACGTGGCCGTCAACGCTGCACAGCAACACTTGTTTCTCACGCATCAACAGAATTTCAGGCCCGAGCAGAAGTATTTCGTTATCGTCTTTGCCGAGTGTCGTTTCCAGAAAATAGGCGTAAACGGTTTTGCTGGTCTTGGGCGAGCGCTCGACTCTGTCGGGCCAGTCCGTGACCTGCCGCACCATGTCTCGCTGTTCGTCACTTAGATTCGAGGCGTATAAGGCTGCGGCTTTCAACTGGTCATGGAGGAACTCGCTGAACCATTGCCAGCGACTGATGCCGCTGTCGTCGGTCAGGCTCCAGTAGTCAGCCAATGCCTGCTGGTAATCGAGGTAAAGCGTCGATGGCAGCTCGGCAATGATGCTGGCAATGATTTGCATGTCCACATGAGGCCAGGCTGCGGTGTCCAGGCGTTTGGGTGGTACTTGCGTGAGGAAAAACGCCCTTGAGTCCTGTGGGGTGAAGTCCAGCATCTGCGGGTTGACCAGATGGTCGATAACCACTTGGCTCAACGGCTTCAGATCCCAATGGCCACCGACAGCGGGGCTGGCCAGCTTGATCTTTATCGGATCGAAATCCAGTGTGGGGTAATGCTCCAGCAACCTGTCGTGTAATGCATTGATAATCACAGAAAGCAGTGTCGGTCGACTGGCGAATCGCTGCTGAACCGCCCGGGCGGGCAGTTGGCTGAATGGAGGAGATACCGGGGCAACAGGGGTGAGCATGACGAAATCCTTTTCGTGTTATAGGTCGGCGCTGTCATAGCGTCCGTCCCTCTGGGCCGGATCATCGGCCCTGAGCAGGAAATCTCATTCTGTCACCGCCTGTGCGGAATGGGTTATGGCGTGTGGTTACAAGACTTGACCGAGCACCGTGCTTAGCGCACTGCGCGCATCATCCAGTTGCACCAGCGTTGCATGCCGGGCACCGAGGGCGTCACGGTTTTCGATAGCGGTCAGGATCGCCTTGTGCCGTGGCAGCGCCAGTTCATGCAGATTCGGCCGTTGGTTGGAATGCTTCAAGGCTTCGGCAATCGCTACCGACAGCATGTTGCACAGGTTCGCCAGCAAGTCGTTATGGGTTGCGTCGGCGATCCGGCTGTGGAAATCCAGGTCCGGTTGCAGCAAGGCTTCAGGCGTCGGTGCCGCTTCCATGCGTTGGTAGGCTTCACCGATGGAGGCGATGTCTTCGTCGGTGGCGAACTGCGCGGCCAACGCGGCGGCGGCCGGCTCAATGATGCTGCGCACGCTGGTCAGCAGATCAAAGAATTCATTTTGCGGACTGCTTTGCATCAGCCAGTGCAGCACGTCCGGGTCGAGCATGTGCCATTCCTTGCGCGGCTTGACCACCGTGCCGACCCGCGGACGGGAATACACCAGGCCCTTGGCCACCAATACGCGAGTGGCTTCGCGCAGCACCGGTCGGCTGACCGCGTATTCCTCGCACAGCAGGGCTTCGGCGGGCAGTTTGTCGTCCGGCTTGAACCGTCCCGAGACGATCTGCATGCCCAATTCCTGGACGATGCGCGAGTGCATGCTTTTGCGGTCGGAGGGTTTGCGGTAATCCATGGGGAACGGCGCGATCCTGTGCGATGGGGTGCCGCGCATGATAGCAGGCGCGGCGAGGACGGTCGCCAGAGCAAGCACAGTCCTGAAGCAGATGGGGATTAAATGTGGGAGCGGGCTTGCTCGCGAAGGGGCCGTCACATTCAACATCAATGCTGACTGACACTCCGCCTTCGCGAGCAAGCCCGCTCCCACATTAGATGAATGGTGTCAGTGAGAATGACGCGGCACCTCGGCCCCGCGGCAACCGACGAGGAAGTCAAAGTCGCAACCCTGATCCGCCTGCAGCACATGGTCGATGTACAGCTGACGATAACCGCCCACGATCAACTGTTGCGGTGGTTGCAGATCCGCCATGCGCGCTGCCAGCTCCGCATCCGGAATGTCCAGGTGCAAACGGCCGTTAGCGCAATCAAGCTCGATCCAGTCGCCTTCCTTCACGGTCGCCAAAGGTCCACCCGCTGCGGCTTCCGGTGCCACATGCAGAACAACGGTGCCGTAAGCGGTGCCGCTCATGCGTGCGTCGGAAATCCGCACCATGTCGGTCACGCCCTGGGCCAGCAGCTTGGCCGGCAACCCCATGTTGCCGACTTCGGCCATGCCCGGATAACCCTTCGGTCCGCAGTTCTTCATCACCAGAATCGAGTTGGCATCCACGTCCAGTTCCGGGTCGTTGATCCGTGCCTTGTACATGTCGAAGTTCTCGAACACCACCGCACGCCCGCGATGTTGCATCAATTCGGCGCTCGCGGCGGATGGCTTGAGCACCGCACCCAGCGGGGCCAGATTGCCGCGCAACACGCAGATGCCGCCGTCGGCGCGGATCGGGTTGTCGAGGGTGCGAATCACTTCGTCCTGGCCGTAGATCGGCGCGTCCTTGGTGTTTTCACCGATGGTTTTGCCGTTGACGGTGAGGGCATTCGGGTTCGGAATCAGGTTTGCTTCGCCGAGGCGACGCAGCACCGCGGGCAAGCCGCCGGCGTAGTAGAACTCTTCCATCAGGAAGCGCCCGGACGGTTGCAGGTCGACGATGGTCGGCATGCCGCGACCGATGCGGGTCCAGTCATCCAGGTCCAGCTCGACACCGATGCGCCCGGCGATGGCTTTCAAGTGGATCACCGCGTTGGTCGAACCGCCGATGGCGGCGTTCACCCGAATGGCGTTTTCGAAGGCTTCCTTGGTCAGGATTTTCGACAGTTTCAAATCTTCGCGGACCATCTCCACCGCGCGCATGCCGGACATGTGCGCCAACACATAACGGCGCGCATCGACCGCCGGAATCGCCGCGTTGTGGGGCAGGGAGGTGCCGAGTGCTTCGGCCATGCAGGCCATGGTCGAGGCCGTGCCCATGGTGTTGCAGGTGCCGGCCGAGCGTGACATGCCGCCCTCGGCCGCGAGGAAATCGTCAAGGGTGATGGTGCCCGCCTTGACCTGTTCGCTGAGCTGCCAGACCACCGTGCCCGAGCCGATGTCCTGGCCCTTGTGCTTGCCGTTGAGCATCGGCCCACCGGTGACGACGATTGCTGGCACGTCGCAACTGGCCGCGCCCATCAGCAGCGCCGGGGTGGTTTTGTCGCAGCCGGTGAGCAGCACCACGCCATCGATCGGGTTACCGCGAATCGCTTCCTCGACGTCCATGCTCGCCAGGTTGCGAGTGAGCATGGCGGTGGGGCGCAGGTTCGATTCGCCGTTGGAGAACACCGGGAATTCCACTGGAAAGCCGCCGGCTTCGATCACCCCGCGTTTGACGTGCTCGGCGATTTGCCGGAAATGCGCGTTGCACGGGGTCAGTTCCGACCAGGTGTTGCAGATGCCGATGATCGGCTTGCCGTGGAACTGGTGGTCGGCGATGCCCTGATTCTTCATCCAGCTGCGGTACATGAAGCCGTTCTTGTCGGCGGTGCCAAACCATTGGGCGGAGCGCAGGGTGGGTTTCTTATCAGACATGATCGGTTCTCTTATTGTATGACTATATTGTTCAGGCTCTGGCGTAACATATGCGCAATTTCGCCTGTTTGGAAGGGTTGTTGGTTAAATAGTATTACTATATAGTCATTTTCAACGGAGGGAAGGCCCTGGCAGTTTTCTGCGAGAGGCGTCCCCCGAGGTTCTATAACAACAACAATCGGAGACCGAACTCATGAGCCAGGAACTGCGGCTTATTCGTCGCATCACGCTGAAACTGATTCCCTTCCTGATCCTGCTGTACCTGATCGCCTATGTGGATCGCTCCGCGGTAGGTTTCGCCAAGCTGCACATGGGCGCCGACATCGGTCTGGGGGACGCGGCTTATGGCCTGGGTGCCGGGCTGTTCTTCATTGGCTACTTCCTGCTGGAAATCCCCAGCAACCTGATGCTCGACCGCTTCGGCGCAAGACGCTGGTTTGCGAGGATCATGGTCACCTGGGGTGCCATCACCATCGGCATGGCGTTCGTCCAGGGACCGAACAGCTTCTATGTGATGCGCTTTCTGCTCGGCGCGGCCGAAGCCGGTTTCTTCCCGGGCGTTCTGTACTACATCACCCAATGGTTCCCGATTCGCCATCGCGGCAAGATTCTCGGGTTGTTCATCCTTTCCCAACCCATCGCGATGATGATCACCGGCCCGGTGTCCGGCGGCTTGCTGGGCATGGACGGCATTCTTGGCCTGCACGGTTGGCAGTGGCTGTTCATCGTCATCGGCACACCCGCGATCCTGCTGACCTGGCCGGTGCTGCGTTACCTGCCGGACGGTCCGCAACAGGTGAAATGGATGGACCAGTCTGAGAAAGACTGGCTGACCGGTGAGCTGAAAAAGGACCTGGAGGTGTACGGCCAGACCCGCCACGGCAATCCGCTGCATGCACTGAAGGACAAGCGCGTGTTGCTGCTGGCGCTGTTCTATCTGCCGGTGACGCTGAGCATCTACGGTCTCGGTTTGTGGCTGCCGACGTTGATCAAGCAGTTCGGTGGCACTGACCTGATGACCGGGTTCGTGTCGTCGGTGCCGTACATCTTCGGGATCATCGGTTTGCTGATCATTCCGCGCAGTTCCGATCGCTTGAATGATCGCTACGGCCATCTGGCGGTGCTGTATGTATTGGGCGCCATCGGCCTGTTCCTCAGCGCCTGGCTGACCGTGCCGGTGCTGCAATTGGCGGCGCTGTGCCTGGTGGCGTTCGCGCTGTTTTCCTGCACGGCGGTGTTCTGGACCTTGCCGGGCCGATTCTTCGCCGGCGCCAGTGCGGCGGCGGGGATCGCGTTGATCAACTCGGTGGGCAACCTCGGCGGCTACATCGGTCCGTTCGTGATCGGTGCGTTGAAGGAATACACGGGCAATCTGGCATCGGGGTTGTATTTCCTGTCCTGCGTGATGGTGTTCGGCCTGGTCCTGACGGGTGTGGTTTATCGGTTGCTGGAGCGTAAGCATGTGCTGCCGGCCGACCAGTTCGCCGCCAGCGCCCGGGGCGCTACCCGTACCTGAGGTCAACACGATCCAAATGTGGCAGCGGGCTTGCTCGCGAAGGCGGAGTGTCAGTCACCGGTGATGTTGAATGTGGCGGCCTCTTCGCGAGCAAGCCCGCTCCCACAAGGTCCTGCGTTGTTTTGAAGTTTTGCTTTAACAGGAGAAAAATCATGCGTTTAGTTCAGTTCGAATTGAGTCACGGCGAACGCCGCGTCGGCGTGGTCGAGGGCGGCCTGGTGCGCGAAGTGCGGGATGCGCGCTCGGTGCGGGATCTGGCGCTGGCGGCGATCGAGGCGGGGGTCAATCTTGAGCAACAGGTTCAAACCCTGGGGCTGGGCATCAGCCATGACTATTCAGTGCTGCTCGCCAATCTGCAAATCCTGCCGCCGCTGGATCACCCGGACCCGGCGCACATGCTGGTCAGCGGCACTGGCCTGACCCATCTGGGCAGCGCTTCGGCCCGGGACAAAATGCATCAGCAGGTTGGCGACGAAACCGCCATGACCGACACCATGCGCATCTTCAAGTGGGGCGTGGAGGGCGGTAAACCCGCGGCCGGCCAGGCCGGCGTGCAACCGGAGTGGTTCTACAAGGGCGACGGCAGCATCGTTGTGCGACCGGGCAAACCGTTCCCGCTGCCGCCGTTTGCCGAAGATGCCGGGGAGGAGCCTGAACTCAGCGGCCTCTATGTGATCGGCCACGACGGCAAACCCTATCGCCTCGGTTTCGCGGTGGGTAATGAGTTCTCCGATCACGTGATGGAGCGCAAGAATTACCTGTATCTGGCCCATTCGAAATTGCGCAGTTGCAGCTATGGCCCGGAGCTTCGGGTCGGCGAATTGCCCCAGCATCTGGCCGGCACCAGTCGGATCCTGCGTGACGGTGAAGTGTTATGGCAGAACGAGTTCCTCAGTGGTGAAGCGAACATGTGCCACAGCCTGGAAAACCTCGAGTACCACCATTTCAAGTACAGCCAGTTCCTGCGCCCCGGCGACGTGCACATTCACTTCTTCGGCACCGCGACCCTGTCCTTCGCCGATGGCATTCGCACCCAACCGGGTGACGTGTTCGAGATCAGCCAGGCTGAGTTCGGCGCACCCTTGATCAACGGCATTGAGCCCGTTGAAGCGGCGTTTGAACCCGGCACCCTCGGCACACTTTAAGGAGACACCCATGACCCGGATTCTTGGTCACAACTACATTGGCGGTCAGCGCAGCGCTACCGGCACCGTCAAACTCCAGAGCATCGACGCCAGCACTGGCGAGGCTTTGCCTCACAATTTCTATCAGGCCACCCTTGAAGAAGTCGACGCCGCTGCGAAGGCTGCCGCCGCTGCTTACCCGGCCTATCGCAGCCTGAGTGCCGAAAGACGTGCGCAATTTCTCGATGCGATTGCCGATGAACTGGACGCGTTGGGTGATGACTTTGTCGCCGTGGTCTGTAGCGAAACTGCGTTGCCGGCCGGTCGTATTCAAGGAGAGCGTGGTCGCACCAGCGGCCAGATGCGTCTGTTCGCCAAGGTGCTGCGGCGTGGTGATTTCTATGGGGCGCGTATTGATCGGGCGCTGCCTGAGCGCACACCATTGCAGCGTCCGGATTTGCGTCAGTACCGCATCGGCCTCGGGCCGGTCGCGGTGTTTGGTGCGAGCAACTTTCCGCTGGCGTTTTCCACGGCGGGCGGCGACACCGCTTCGGCATTGGCCGCTGGCTGTCCGGTGGTGTTCAAGGCCCACAGCGGTCACATGGCCACTGCTGAGTGGGTGGCCGATGCCGTGATCCGCGCCGCCGAGAACACGTCGATGCCGGCCGGTGTGTTCAACATGATCTACGGCGGCGGGGTGGGTGAAGCGCTGGTCAAGCACCCGGCCATTCAGGCAGTCGGTTTTACCGGTTCGCTCAAAGGTGGCCGTGCGCTGTGCGACATGGCCGCGGCACGTGCGCAGCCGATTCCGGTGTTCGCCGAGATGTCGAGCATCAACCCGGTGATCGTGCTGCCGCAAGCGCTGGAAGCTCGTGCTGAAAGCGTCGCCCGAGACCTCACGGCGTCGGTGGTGCAGGGTTGTGGGCAGTTCTGTACCAATCCGGGGTTGGTGATCGGTATTCGTTCGCCGCAGTTCAGCGCGTTCGTGCAGCAGGTGGCGGGGCTGATTGGCGATCAACCGGCGCAAACCATGCTCAATGCCGGCACCTTGAGCAGCTATGGCAAGGGCTTGCAGAAGCTTCTTGCGCACCCGAAGATCGAGCATTTGGCGGGCAGTCCGCAACAAGGCAATCAGGCGCAACCGCAACTGTTCAAGGCCGATGTCAGCCTGTTGCTCGATGGCGATGAAGTGCTGCAAGAGGAAGTATTCGGCCCGACCACGGTGTTCGTCGAAGTGGCGGATCAGGCGCAACTCAATGCCGCGTTGAACGGTCTGCATGGGCAGCTGACGGCAACGATCATCGGTGAGCCGGCAGACTTCGAACAATTCGGCGAACTGACGCCATTGTTGGAGCAGAAGGTCGGACGAATCCTGCTTAACGGCTATCCGACCGGCGTGGAAGTCTGCGACTCGATGGTTCATGGCGGGCCGTATCCGGCGACTTCCGATGCACGCGGCACCTCGGTGGGCACTCTGGCCATCGACCGTTTCCTGCGCCCGGTGTGCTTCCAGAACTACCCCGACAGCCTGCTGCCGGAAGCGCTGAAAAATGGTAATCCGCTGCGCATCCAGCGCCTGGTCGACGGCAAGCCATCGCGCGAAGCTCTCTAACGGTTGTACGCAGTCCCTGTGGGAGCGGGCTTGCTCGCGAAAGCAATTTGACAGTCACTGCGATGTTGGATGTGCCGCCGCCTTCGCGAGCAAGCCCGCTCCCACATTTTGTTTGGTGTCGTGTGTGAGTGTTGTGAGAGACACTGGCCCGCTTTCACTTTGAGCTATCATTGCGCCTTTCCCATTCAAAGATTGACTGCCATGACTGCCGTAACCAACACCTTGCTCAGCGCCCTCGAAGTCTGCGACATGCTTGAAATCGACGGGCTGCACGCGTTCGACTTTTCCCTCGATGAAGACGATAACCTGCACATCGAATGCATGGACGGTCGGGCGCTCAAGCGCTGGGAGTTCAGCATGGCGCAGATCGCGGCCGCGACGTTCGATCCCGACTTGAAGAGTTGGATCATTACCGGCGATTCCGGCGAGCACCGGCTGGTGCCTATGGAAGCGTTCGGCGGTGGTGACGATGAGGACGAAACGAATGAGGATGCGTAACTTCTGGCCACTGTTGATGGCTGGCAGCGTCGGCGCAATGGGCGTGCAAGCGGCCCCGGTCGACAGTTACGAATTGCTGGTGGGCTCCTACACCGCCGGCCAGAGCCAGGGGATTTATCGTCTGGGTTTCGACAGCCACACCGGGCAGATCGACGGCAAACCCCTGCAGGTGGTGAAGAGCGCCAACCCGTCCTGGCTCGCCGTATCCAAGGATCAACAGCGCCTGTTCGCGGTCAACGAAAACGGCCCGGGCCAGGCGGATCCGGTAGGGCGTATCAGCAGTTATGCAATTGACCCGAAGACCAATGAGTTGAACCTGATCAGTCAGGTGCAAACCCTGGGCAACGAGCCGACGCACTCGAGCGTCAGCGGCGATGCCAGTCACGTGTTTGTCAGCAACTACTCGGTGGCTGAAGACCCGGGCGGCACCTTGGCGGTGTTACCGGTGGGCACCGACGGCAAGCTAAAACCCGTGGTGCAGATGAGCAGTCATCCGTCCAGCCGGGTCAACCCCGAGCGGCAAAAGTCGGCGCACGTGCATTCGGTGGTTTCATCTCCGGATGGCCAGTACGTGTTTTCCAACGACTTGGGAGCGGACAAGATTTTCGTCTATCGCTTCGATCCCAAGGCCAATCCGGAACGGCCGTTGACCGCCGCCAAACCTGCGTCCGTCCAGTTACCACCTGGCAGCGGGCCGCGACACTTGCTGTTCAGTGCCGATGGCAAGCACGCCTGGCTGACCATGGAAATGAGCGCGCAGGTCGCAGTGTTCGATTACCGCGACGGCAAGCTTGAGCAAACGCAGTTGGTCGATCTGGCGGCGGGTCTGCCCACATCGGGCAAGGCAGCGGCTGCGCTTCACGCCTCGGCCGACGGCAAGTTCCTTTACGTCAGCAACCGTGGCACCACCAATCAGTTGCTGGTGTTCGCCATTGACTCGGCGACCGGGCAGCTCAAGGAGCTTCAGCGCCGCTCCGTGGACGGTGATCACCCGCGCGAGTTCAGCCTCGACCCAAGTGGCAAGTTCGTGCTGATTGCCAACCAGAAGAGCAACCAGATTGTCGTCGTCGAGCGCGATGCCAAGACTGGGCTGTTGGGTAAAACCGTGCAGAAACTGCCGATGGATGCCCCCAGCGATCTCAAGTTCCTGGTGCGTCAATAGACCGCAGGCCCCGGTTGATGGGGCCTGCAACCTTCTATTAATGAGGCTGATATCGGCTAATGCTACAAAGCATTTCAAGGCGCCGACCCTCGGGAGTTAAGTTTGCTTCACGGCCCCACCGGGCAAGCAAGCCAACTGAATCGAGGAATATCGCCATGAACTTCAATGTCTTCTCTGTCATCGCCGCTTCCGCTATCTCTGCCACTGTTGCACTGCCTGCCAGCGCCAACGTTGAAATCAGCGACAAGAAATCCCACGCCCAAAGCTATACCCAGAAATACCTGCAACAGAGCGCCAACTTCTACGCCGCACTGGATCACAAATCCCAACACTGAAATCTGAACCCTGCACCTTTTATGCAGGAGCGAAGTCACTTGCCGATCGAGCTGTAACGCATCGAAAAGCCCCAAAGTGATGTCGCTCCTGCATAACGCGTTTACGACAGCATCATATTGCTATCAATGTATTGCTTGATATCACATGGCCATGAGTTTAAATTTGACGCTGATTTTTTGACTCCTTCCCTAAAAGGATCGACAGCATGGCGATGCGTCTGGCAGTGGTTCTCCTGTTTCTCTATTCCACCCCGATTCTATCGGCTGCCCAGCCCGTTCCCAACGAGCTGGATGCGGCCCGCGAGCGCTTGATGAGTTTTATCGAGGACTAAAATACGCTGGGGTCATGATCAATAAAACTGATAGCTACTATGCATAAAGGTCGCTAGTTATCTTCTGTTTTTTGATCGATTCTGTGGGCACTGAAACATGCCCACGGAGAACACCATGGCCAGCGCAATCATTACTTCTGCCAAATACGGCGCCTACCTGGCCATCGGTCTTTACGTGGCCATGGTGTTGGCCGTCAGCCTTTCGGCTCAATCGCAACAAACCGTTCAAGCACCGATCCAGGTCGCTTATCCCGCCATTCAATTCGAACACCGCGCGCCAAACGTATTGCTCGATCATGCCGACGTGGCGGGAGTGGTGGGGGCATGAAAGGACGCAAGCTCTGGGTCATCGCCTTCCTGGCGTTCATGACCAATGGCGCTTCTTTACTTGGGATCGGGCAGGGCTCGGCGGGGTCGGTGGCGCGGGCTATCGAATGCAACCACAACATCGCCCACAACATTCAAACCGCCAAGGCTCTGGAGCTGTTGGTGGGCAATCCGCCGATCAAATCCAATGGCGAATTCTTCGGGCCATTCCAGGTGGATTGCTCGGTGTTGGGGATGTGCGCGGTGTTCGCATGAATGCTCACCCCACCCCTGTAGGAGCGAGGCTTGCCCGCGAAGAACGATGACGCGGTTTACTTGAACACCGCAGTGGATTCTTCGCGGGCAAGCCTCGCTCCTACAGAGGGCTTGGTTATTTCTTCATTATTGATGTGAACAGGTCTGAGTCGATGAAGCGCTGCAACCACGCCTGCAACCGCACATAAGGCGTCTGCCCGAACCACTCGCGATCCACGTGGGCGAATTGCCGCACGAACGGCATCAGGGCGATATCCGCCAGGCTCGGGTGATCGGCCAGCAAGTAGTCACGCCCCTCCAGCAATTCATCCAGCTTGCCCAAGAACACCTCGCCCTCGGCGCGATAAACAGCCATCGGCTGCTCGGGATAACGCTCGGCGTATTTGTAGCGATTCAGGTGCACCTTGAACACTTGATCGTTCTCTTCGATCAACGCGGCGCTGTGTTGCTGTGCTTGCGGGTCATCCTTGAGCAACCAGTCCTGCGGATCGTTCTGCGCCAGTGCCCAGCGCATGATGTCCAGGCTTTCATCGATCACCCGCCCATCCACACTCAGCACCGGCACCGTGCCTTTGCCCGACAGTGCGAGCATTTCGGCCGGTTTGGCCTTGAGGCTGACCTCGACGATCTGCACCGCAACCCCCGAATAGTGCAGGGCCATGCGGGCGCGCATGGCGTAGGGGCAGCGGCGGAACGAATACAGCGTATTCATTTCACCTCCAGCGTACTCAGGCCGTTGCCTTGACGCTGAACCTGGATTTGCACCGGGATCCGTTCATGCATTTCCTGCACGTGGGAAATCACCGCGACCTTGCGTCCTTGCGCCTGCAAACCGTCGAGAGCGTCCATGGCCAGTTGCAGGGATTCAGGATCGAGACTGCCGAAGCCTTCGTCGATGAACAGCGATTCGATTTTCAGCGTGCTCGAAGCCATCGACGCCAAACCAAGCGCCAGGGCGAGTGACACCAGGAACGTCTCGCCGCCGGACAGCGAATGCACCGAGCGCAGTTCGTCGCCCATCTCGGTGTCCATCACCAATAACCCGAGCATGCTGCCGCCGCGTTTCAAGCGATAGCGCCGCACCAGTTGCCGCAGCTGGACGTTGGCGTGATGCACCAGCAAATCGAGGTTGTAGGCCTGGGCGATTTTGCGGAAGGTGTCGCCGGTGGCGGAACCGATCAGCGCACTCAAACGTGCCCAGCGCTGGTACTCGGCGTAGGCGTCGGCAATCTGCTGCGCCAGCGCCTGATTGGCATTCTGTCGACGTTGATCCTCGGCCTGTTCGGCGCGCAATTCGGCGCATCGGTGCTCGCTGGCGGCGAACAGGTTTTGCAGCTCGGCCAGCGTCGTGGCCAGTTGTTCTGCATCGAGATTGCCGTTGTGCTGCGCCTGATGATCGAGCAAGCGCTGATCGCGTTCCTGCAAAAGCACCTTGGCTTGCTCGATGGCTTTTTCGCTCTGCTGCAAACGTTGACGTAGTTCACTGACGTGTTGGTCGTCGACGCTCAACAGATCTTCCAGTCCACCGTCGTCGAGCTCTGGATGCTGCGCACGCCAGTCGGCGATCTTGGCGCTCAGCTCGCGATCTTCGGTTTCCAGAGCCTGCGAACGTTCCTGCTGCGCTTTGAGTTCAGCGGCCAGTTGCACCAAGCGCGTGCGTACGGTTTGCAGTTCCTGATTGGCCGTCGCTTCGGCAGTGCGCGCCTGCTCGACGGCCTGATCCAGTTGCTGCTGCCACTGTTCGGCGCTGGCATGTTCGCCCAGCAGTTGCGTCAGTTTTTCCTGGCAAGCCTGTTGCTGCCCGGTCAGCGCCGTGAACTGCTGCTGCGCAGCTTCCTGTTGCTGGATGCGGGTCTGCTGTTGGTACTGTTCTTTCTCCAGCGTCTGCTGGCGCTGTTGCTGTTCGCCGAGTTCTTCGCGCTGCTGGTCGAGTTGTTGCAGGCGCTGGGCGATCTGCCGGTCGAGCTGCATGAAGGTCGCGGCGGGTTCGTTGCGCAAGGCCTCCAGCGTGTCGGCCGGGAGCAGGGTGCTGAACGCCTTCAGTTCTTCATCCAGACGATGGCGATCACTGCTCAATTCACGTTGTTGGTTGATCAGGTGTTGTGTGGCTTGCTGACTCGCCGTTTCAGCACTGCGCAGTTGTTGCGCAAGGCGCGCGGCATCCTGTTGCAGGGTGAGCAGGGCGGTTTGCCGTTGTTCATCCTGCGTGATGCTCTGGTTTAACTGGCTGCTTTGTTGCGTTAGCCAGGCATCACGTTTACTTGCGTCCTGGGCCAACAGTTGCGCGGACAGTGGGTGCGCCTCCAAGCTCGGGGTCAGGCCTTGTTGCTGACTCGCGAGTTGTTCCTGCTGTTGCAGCAATTCCTTTTGCTGGGCAATCAAACCGCCGACTTCGGCACGCAGATCGGTGAGTTTTTCCTTGAGCAGGTCGACGGCTTTCTGAGCGTTGGCCTGTTCGCTTTCATCATGCCGGCCGAGGCTTTGCAGCAAGGCTTCAGGCTGATGATAAGGATGATCCGGGCTGCCACAAACCGGGCACGGCTGATCGTCCTGCAACTGCGCGCGCAGTTCTTCGACACTGGCACTGCGCGCCAGACGCTGACGTTCCAGCAGTTCGCGGGTAACGGTCAGGGTCTGTTCGGCGACGGTCAGCTCGGCCTTGGTCTTCACCCCGTCCTGGGTCAGACGATCGCGGTCTTGCTGAACGGCGAGTTGCCGCTGCTGAAGCTCGGCGCCGCGTTTGCCCAGTTCCTGCTGGCTGGCCCACAGCCGGGTCAGCTCTTCAACGGCCCGCAGTTGCTTGCGGTTGTCCTGCAGCAAACTGCCGAGGATCTGAATCTGCTCGGCCACCGCTTCAGGCTCGGCGCCGGCTTCTTTGTACAGCACCTCAAGGCTCTGGCGCTGGGTGGCCAGTTCGTCGGCGGCACGAGTGGCGCTTTGCTCGAGAGCGGCCAGTTCGGCCTGGCCCTTGTTCAGGCGATTACCGATCAGCATCAGTTGTTGCAGGCGATCGCGGTAGGCGTTCCAGGCATCGCTTAACGGCGCCAGATGGGTGCTCTGCTCAAGCTCCCCGGCAATCCGCTGCAACCGTTCGGCGACCTGTTTCTGTTGCTCGAGCAAACCCTGAATCGCGCCCTGGCCCTGAGTGCAGGCCAGTTCCGCCTGCTGCTTGAGGTCGGCACTGAGGCTGGCGTCCTTGACCAGGCGGGCGAGGGTGCTTTGCTCTTCGAAGGCTTGGCGCAGCAGTGGGGCGCTGGAGGTGTGTTGGCTTTGCGCTTGGGTCAGCGCCGTTTGCGCAGCGCTCAGGCTCTGTTCGAGTTGAGCCTGTCGCTCGATCAGCTCGCTTTGCTGTTGCGTGTGTTGCTGAATCTGCGCCGCCAGCGGCGTGAGCTGGGCGGTCAGTTCGGTCTTGCGCGCGAACTGATGCCGTTGCGGGGCCAATTGCTCCAGGCGAGTCAGCTTCAAGCGCTCGCCGGCCAGGCTGTTCCAGTGTTGCTGGGCAGATTGCAGTTGCTCGGTGGCGCTTTGTTGCGCGTCCTGCACCTGGCGCAGGTCCTTGAGCCAGGTGTGTTGCAACTCCAACTGTTTGAGCTGCGCCTGCTGGCTCTTGAGTTGCTGTTGAGCGTCGTTGAAGCGCTCATCGAGTTCGGCCCGGGCTTCTGGCGACAGCGGCGTGACCCCGGTGGCCTGATCCTGCAACAGCTTGTGGGCTTCGCGAGCTTCCTTGGTCTTGTCAAAGGCGCGGCGACCGAGACGGGTGTAGAGCGCGGTGTCGGTGAGCTTTTCCAGCAGCTCGCTGCGGTCGTTGTCGTCAGCCTTGAGGAAGGCGCTGAACTCGCTCTGGGCCAGCATTACGGCGCGGGTGAACTGTTCGAAGTTCAGGCCCAGCGCGGCTTCGAGCTGTGCTTTGTATTCGCCTTTCTGGCTGGCCAGCAGTTGATCCTGATCTATGTCACGCAGGCTCTGGCGACTGGCTTGCAGTTTGCCGCCGGCCTTTTCCCGGGCGCGATTGGCCTCCCAGCGAGCGCGATAGCGGCGACCGTCGATGCCGACGAAATCCACTTCGGCATAGCCTTCGCCGGTGCCGCGACGCAGCAGGGTGCGCGGGTCGCCGGTGCCGATTTCACCATCGGCGTCCGGGACCTTGGCGTCGCGGCCGGTGTTGTTCAGGCGCGGCACAGCGCCAAACAGTGCGAGGCACAGGGCGTCGAGCAGCGTGCTTTTGCCCGCACCGGTCGGCCCGGTAATCGCGAACAGGCCGGCACTGGCCAAGGGCTCCGCAGTGAAGTCGATTTCAAACGGCCCAGCCAGGGAGGCGAGGTTTTTCAGGCGGATCGCGAGAATTTTCATGGTTGTTCGCTCTCCATCTGCACGTCTTGCAACAGCTCGGCGAAGTCCTTGAGCGTTTGCTCGTCGACCTCGCTGCCGTAGTTGTCCTGCCACGCGCGGCTGAACAGTTCCTGGGGCGAAAGCTGATCCAGTTCGATCAAGGTTGCGCCGTCATCGACGCCGTCGCGGCTGCCGTTGCCGGCGTACTCGGCAGCGATCCGCACCAGCCGCACGGCCTTGCCTTGCAGCGCTGTTTCCACTTGATGGCGCAGGTCCGGTTGCGGTTCGTCGAGACGGACCCGCACTTCCAGCCACGGTTGACGCTGGATATCGGCGAGCAGGTCGATGTTGGGCAGATCGGCCAGTTGCAGCAGGATTTCCGCCAACGGCGCGGCGCCGAGGCGTTGCAAGTGGACAGAGCGCGGAATCAGGCGCGGTTCGACGCTGACCAATGTTTCGCCATCGAGCTGAATGTCGAGGATCTGATGCTGGTAATTGATCTCGGAGAACGACAAGGGAATGGGCGAGCCACAGTAGCGGATGCGCTCTTCACCGTTGACCTTCTGCGGCTTGTGCAAATGCCCGAGGGCGACATAACTGATGCTCGGCCCGAACAGACTGGCGGGCAGGGCTTCGGCGTTGCCAATGATCAGGCTGCGCTCGGAATCTTCCGAGACCGAACCACCGGCCATGTGCGCATGGCTGATGGCGATCAGCGCCTGGCCCGGCTTGCGCTTGGCGTTGGCCGCTTCGATCAGCCATTCATGCACCTGGCCAATGCCGCGCAAGTAGTTATCACCCAAATGCGCACCGGTCACTTCGGCGGGGCGCAGGAACGGCAACGCCAGGCACCAGGCGGCAATTTCGCCGCTGGCATCAGGCAACGGCAACAACAAACGTTCGGCATCCAGTTGGCCGTCATCGAGCCACAGCACGCGACCGAGGGCGTGAGTGCGCAAGCGCCGCATCAACGGCGCGGGCAGCTCGATGCGCGAGCCGGAATCGTGGTTGCCGGCGATCATCACGATGGTCAGCAACGGCTGCTGCTCGTGGGCGCTGACGATGAAATCGTAGAGGCGTTCCTGGGCCTTGACCGGCGGATTGACCGTGTCAAAGATATCGCCGGCGATCAGCAGCACATCGGGCTGGTCCAGCTTCAGCTGACGCAGCAGCCAGTCGAGAAAGCAGGCATGCTCGAAATCGCGCTCCTGGCCGTGCAGGTTCTGCCCAAGGTGCCAGTCGGAGGTGTGAAACAGGCGCAAGGCGTACTCCGTAGGAAATAAGGTAATGGTCGCGAAGAAAATGACAGCGACTAAAGGGAGGAGAGTTTACTGGCAAATGTGCAAAGGAACACGGGTTCGGGGGATGTCGAAGCTTTGGAGAGGAACACGGTCCCTGTAGGAGCGAGGCTTGCCCGCGAAGAACGATGACGCGGTCTAACAGATGCATCGAGTCATCGTTCTTCGCGGGCAAGCCTCGCTCCTACAGGGGATTGGTGTGCCTCGGCAGGAGGCTGCGATCTTTTGATCTATTTCGGATACAACGGCGGCAACCCGGTATCGCCAAGCAGGTCTTGAACCCCTTCGGCCGTCGGGATCGCACGAATCGCGCGCCAGAGATCTTCGCCCTGCCAGTACTGGCCGGTTTCGCTGTACAGCGCGCCGTTCAGGCCGTCCAGTGCATCGGACAGCGGCACAAAACGCGCCGCCATGTCGGCCAGGGTTTCCGGTTGTTGTCGTGCCCAGGCGTCGAGGGCCTGGCGGGTGGCGTGGGAGTCGTTGGCCTGGCAGGCGCGCTTGAGGTCGTCGAGCAGGGTGCGTGGGCTCGGGCCGGTCTGCGCCGCCCGCAGGATCGCCGGTTGCCAGCGGGCGCGCCACCAGAGGCCGAAGCCCAGCAGGGTGGTGCAGGCCAGGATCACGGTGCTGAGTTTCCACCAGAGGGCTTCGTTGTTGGCTCCGGACATCACCTGCGGGCTGCCCGCCGGAGTATCGACGATCAGGCTCGGATTGCTCGCCACTTGCAGCGTGCGGGCCGGCAGGCTGCTGTGTTCCAGATGATCCTCGAAGGTGTTCCACCAGACCACTTCAACGCTGGGCAAGTCAATGTTGCCGGTGCGGGTCGGCACCAGGGCTTCACGGTCCTCACGACTGCCGATCAAGCCACGCTCGTTGCTCTGGTTGCCCAGCACCGGTTGATCCGGGTAGCGCCGCAGGCCGTTGATCTCGGTGGCAGGCAACGGTGGCAGTTGCGAACTGGCGAGGCCTTCGGCGTTCAGGGTCAGGCTGCGGGTCAGCGAGTCGCCGACCTGCAAATGATCCGGTTCCGGGCTCCAGCTTTCGCCGAGGCTCAGGCTGCGGGCCGGCAGCCAGGGAACATCGGCCGGATACGTGTCGGGTTTGGCCTTGACCGTCAGCGGGATCTCGGCGGATTTGACGCGCATCTGCTTGCCCGGTTTCGGCCCTTGAGGTGTTGCGTCTTGGGATGGCCGGGTATCGACCGGCGTGGCACTGAACATCTGCGCCGGAATGGTCAATTCACCGCTGTGCTGCGGGTAGATCGCGTAACGCATTTCGATCACGCCATGGCGCAATCCGTTGATGACTTTTTCGTAGGTGCGCGAGTCGCCCAGCTGTTCGATGCGTGCATCGGGAATCTGCAACGGGGTCAGGCTGCTGTCGTCGTACAGCGACACCGAATGGTAGATGCGCAAGGTCAGGATCGCCTGAGCCTGCACATAGACGCTGTTCTGGTCGAGGCTGGCCTCGATGAACACCGGCGCCAGTGTGTTGCTGCTGTCCTGGGTTTCGCTCTCGATCACCTGCACGGTAATCGGCTGGCTCTGAACGTCGCCCAGTTGCAGCGATGGAATCACCACGCTGCCGTTTTGCCGGGGCATCAGGGTGATGATCCAGCGGGTGGTTGCCTGGGTGTCGCCATTGAGGGTGTTCAGTTGGTTGACCTGGCGGGTGCCGCGCACTTCGAACAGCGGCTCCAGTGGGGTCAGGTCGGGTTTACCGAACTGGGTCACGTCGCTGGTCTCCAGGGTCAGTTCGACCGTCTCGCCGGAATTCAGGCGGCTGCGATCGACGCTGGCGACCAGCTCCGCAGCCTGGGCCTGAACGGTGCAGAGCAACAGGGCGGGCAACAATGCGAGCAAGAAGGCGGTGAAGCGGGTCATCGAGTTTTTTCCTGATCCTGATGTTGTTGCTGTTCGTACCAGAATTTGCGTCTGAGCAATTCGCCGGGGTCATCCGGGATATTGCGCAGCCATTGCTCCAGCGCCTGGCGCTGTTCGCCTTCAATCATGTCGCTGGCCGGGCGTCGCGGTGGCGTGGTGCTTTGCTCATCGCCCAACTCGCTGCCCGGGACTTCATTGGCGCCCGGTTGCGGTGGCGTCGTGGGCGGCTGCCCGGCGTCCGGGGTGGTTTGCTCAGCGTCGGTTTTCGGCTCGCCATTGCTGGGTTGGGTGGCGCTGCCCGGCGGCGGTTCCTGGGTGATGGTTTCGGTTTTGCCATCGGCGGTTTTGTCCGGCTCGACGGGCGGCGCTGAGGTTTTCTGCTTGAGCAGGCTTTCCACCAGTGCCTTGTTGGTCAGGGCCGGGCGCAGATCCGGTTGACGTTCCAGCGCTTGATCGTAAGCATCCAGTGCCGCTTCCAGCTCACCGCTTTTGGCCAGGGCGTTACCCCGATTGTAGTGGGCGTGGGCATCGGTGCCTTGGGTAAACCGCTGGGCGGCGCCACTGTAGTCGCCGGCCTCATAGAGCGCCACGCCTTGCCACTGCGGATCTTCGAAATGCTGCGCGGCCTCGGCCGGGCGTTTTTGTTTGAGCAAATGCAGGCCTTGCTGATCGGGACGCAGCCACAAGTCTTCGAAATCGAAGGCGTAGCTCGGTTGCGGCAGCAGGAACAGCAGCGGCAGGCAGAACAGCCAGCCGCGGCGCCCGGCACAGGCGGCCAGCAATAACAGTGGCAGCAGCAGCCAATAGCCCTGATCGGCCCAGGTGTCGAGGTGCAATGTCTGGCCTTCGTTGCGCAGATCCCGTGGGCCATCGAGAAGGCCAAGGCCGCGCAGGTCGGCATCGTCCAGACGCGCCTGGCGATAACGTCCGCCCAGGCCGTTGGCGAAGGCTTTGAGGCTGGGGCCGTCCAGGCGGGGCACCAGAATGGCGCCCAGGTCATCCTTGAGGAAACTGCCGTCATCCTGCGCGACCGGCGCCCCTTCGGCGGTGCCGATACCGAGCATCAGAAATTGCGTGGACCTGTCGTCCAGCGCCTGACGAATCCCTTGGCGCTCCTGTTCCGTCAGCGACGAACCGATCAGCAGGATCCGACCCTGGCCGAGGGCGCCCTGATCCAGCAGCGCAAGGGCCTTGGCCACCGCCAGATCGGCACGATGACCGGCTTGGGGCATCAGCGACGGCTTGAGTGCATCCACCAGGTTACGGCTGGTCGACAGGTCATCCGACAGCGGTACCAAGGTGTGGGCGCTGCCGGCGTAGACGATGATTGCTGTCTGCGCGTCGCTGCGGTTTTGCAGCAGGTCGAACAGTTTGCGCCGGGCATGTTCCAGCCTGTTCGGCGCACTGTCGGTGGCGAGCATTTCCGGGGTCAGCTCAAGCAACACCACCAGCGGGTCGGCGGGTTTCTGGCTGGTTTGTTCGACGCGCTGCCAGCTCGGCCCCAGCAGGGCCAGCACGGTCAGCACCCAGGCCAGGCCCAGGGCGACCCATGGCAGTTTGCTTTCGCGACCGCTGCCACCGCTGAGCAACGCGGCATGGAAGGCCGGCGGCAGAATCATTTGCCAGCGCCCGGCGCGTTTTTGCCGGTGCCAGAGTTGCCAGAGCAACCAGCCCAGCAACGGCAGCAACAGCAGCCACCAGGGGCGGAACCAGTGCGGCCAGAGCGCAATCATCGGCGCCTCCGCAGACGCAGGCGTTTAAGCCGCTGACGCCAGTCGGGCAGTTGGGTTTGCAGAAACCGCTCTTTGTTAAACAGCTTCTTGGTAAGCAGCCGTTGCAACGGATTGTCCGGCCAGCGCTCGCGGATCACCAGCAGCATGCTCAACAGCAGCGCCATCGCCAAAGGCCAGTGATACAACGCTTGGGCCGGGCGGGCCTGCGTGGGTTGCTGGGTCACCGGTTCCAGTTTGTCGAGGGTGCGCTTGATCGCCTGCAATTCCTCGCCGTCGTGGGCGCGGAAGTACTGGCCGCCGGTGACTTGGGCGATGGCTTTCAAGGCCGGTTCGTCGAGGTCCAGGCTCGGGTTAATGCCCAGGAATCCCAGGGTGCCGCTTTGTTCCGGGTCGGCGCCGATACCGATCGGGTAGATTTTCACCCCTTCGTTGGCCGCCAGTCGGGCGGCGGTCAGCGGGTCGATCTCGCCGCCATTGTTGGCGCCGTCGGTGACCAGAATCAGCACGCGGCTTTGTGCCGGGCGTTGCCGCAGGCGTTTGAGGGCCAGGCCGATGGCATCGCCGATGGCGGTGTTCTTGCCGGCGATACCGATCCGCGCTTCGTCGAGCCACACGCGCACGGTGTGCCGGTCGAAAGTCAATGGCGCTTGAAGGTAGGCCTGACTGCCGAACAGGATCAAGCCGACCCGGTCGCCGTCGCGGCTTTCAAGAAAATCACCGAGCAGATGTTGCACGAGTGTCAGTCGGCTGACGTCTTCGTCCTGCCACTGCATGTCGGGGAAATCCATGGAGCCGGACACGTCCACCGCTACCAGCAAGTCGCGGCCGCTGGCGGCAATCGGCAGGGGCTCGCCGAGCCATTGCGGGCGTGCGGCAGCGATCAGCAATAACAGCCATAGCAGAATGAATGGGGCTTGCTGGCGCCACGCCGGCAGATTCGCCCGGGCGCGGCGGCGAGCGAGGCCTTCCAGTTCGTTGAGGAAGCTGACCTTGAGCGCCGGTTCGCCACTGTCGGCCACCGGCAGCAGCACCCGCATCAGCCAGGGCAGTGGCAGCAGGGCGAAGATCCACGGCCAGGCGAACTCAAACATGTTTGCGAATCCAGGTGTCGACCGCTTGAGTCAGGCCAGCGATGGCCTTGTCGTCGAGTTTGCATTCGGGTTTGTAGGCGCCTTCCACCAGCACCATCCAGCGCGTAAGGCCGGCGGCCGGGCAGCGGTTGTCAAGGAACGCCAGCCACTTGCGCCCGTTAAGGGTGTGGCTCTGGCTGTAGGGGTAATGGTTGCGACACAGGCGTTTGAGCAAGCCATTGAGTTGCTGCAGCCAGGCGCCAGCCGGGGCGCCGTCGTAGGGTTTGGGCATCAGGGCGAGTTCGGCCAAGGCCGCGAGACGCACCGGGTCCAGCGGTTGTTCGGCGCGCACGACAGGACGTTTGTTCACAATGAAACGGCGCAACTGCCACAGGCCGAAACCGATCAATGGCAGCAATAACAGCAGCAGCCACCAGCCTGGTGCCGGTGGCCAGAAGCCGATCGGTGGCGGGGAAATCAGCGGTTGCAGTTGGTCGAGGCTGCTCATCGACTTTTTCCCGGACGCTGCGGGTTCAGGTATTCGCGCAGTTGCTCGACCATTTCGCTCTGGGTGCTCAAAGGCATCAGCAATACCCGCAACTTTTGCGCCAGCAGCTCCCACCGGGCGATGCGCGCTTCAGCCTGTGCGCGATAAGCCTGGCGCAAGTCGAAATTCAACGTGTCGAGTTCCAGCTGTGCGCCCCGTTCCGCAAAGCGTAAAAGCCCGGCAGCGGGCAGGGCGTGATCCAGCGGATCGGACACGGGCAGCAGCAACAGGTCGCAATGGCGTGACAACAGGCTCAACTGTTGCTCGGCACCGTCGGACAAGGCGCGTTCATCGCAGATCACGATCACCAGGCTCCCGGGACGCAACACTTCCCGGGCGCGGCGCAGGGCAATGCCGAAAGCGTCGCGGTCCGGCTCGCGTTCAGTGTGCAGCGACTGATTGACCCGCACCAGTCGGTTGAGCAATTGCAGCAGGCTCTGTTTGCTGCGTCGCGGTTTGATCTCGTAGTGCTCGTCGTCGCCGAACACCAGCCCGCCGACCCGGTCGTTATGGCCCAGCGCGGCCCAGCCAATCAGGCTCGCCGCCTGGGCGGCCAGCACTGATTTGAACATCAGTCCGGAGCCGAAAAACAGCCGGCGGCTCTGTTCGACCATGATGAAAATCGGTCGCTCGCGCTCTTCATGGAACAGCTTGGTGTGAGGCTCCTGGGTCCGGGCGGTGACGCGCCAGTCGATGCTCCGCACGTCATCGCCGGCCTGATACACCCGCACCTGATCGAAGTCCACCCCGCGCCCGCGCAGTTTGGAATGGTGCAGGCCGATCAGCGGGCTGCGCTGGCTCGGCGTGGAAAACAACTGCACTTCGCGCACGCGATGACGCATCTGGATCAGCTCGGAAAGGCTGACACGGATGCCCGGCTCGGGCGGCAGGAGGGCGTTCATCGGGGTCAAGCGACGGCTACGACGTCGAGAATCCGCTGGACCACCCGGTCCTGGTCGATGCCAGCGGCTTCGGCTTCAAAGGAAAGAATGATGCGGTGGCGCAACACATCGAACAGCACCGCCTGAATGTCTTCCGGGCTGACGAAATCGCGACCGGCCAGCCAGGCGTGGGCCCGGGCGCAACGGTCCAGGGCGATGGAGCCGCGCGGACTGGCGCCATAGGCGATCCATTCGGCCATTTCCGGGTCGAACTTGGCGGGGATGCGCGTGGCCATGACCAGTTGCACCAGGTATTCCTCCACGGCGTCGGCCATGTACAACCCGAGGATTTCCTTGCGCGCGGCGAAAATCGCCTGCTGGCTGACCCGGCGCTCGGGTTTGGTTTCGCCGTGCAGCGCTTCACCGCGGGCCTGTTGCAGAATCCGGCGCTCGACGGTGGCATCAGGGAAGCCGATTTTCACGTGCATCAGGAAACGGTCGAGCTGGGCTTCGGGCAGCGGGTAGGTGCCTTCCTGCTCGATGGGGTTTTGCGTGGCCATGACCAGAAACAGCGGCGACAGGTCGTAGGTGCTGCGCCCGACGCTGACCTGGCGTTCGCCCATGGCTTCAAGCAGGGCCGACTGAACCTTGGCCGGGGCACGGTTGATTTCGTCCGCCAACACCAGATTGTGGAAGATCGGGCCTTGCTGGAATACGAAACTGCCGGTTTCCGGGCGATAGATTTCCGTGCCGGTGATGTCGGCTGGCAGCAGGTCGGGGGTGAACTGGATGCGATGGAACTGTGCTTCGATGCCTTCGGCGAGCTCTTTGATGGCTTTGGTCTTGGCCAGCCCCGGGGCGCCCTCGACCAGCATGTGGCCGTCGGCGAGCAAGGCGATGAGCAAGCGCTCGATGAGTTTTTCCTGGCCGAGAATCTGCGTTGAAAGAAAGGTTCGCAGCGCGAGCAGCGCTTCACGATGTTCCATCGATGACTGTTCCTGGAAAGGGTGACCGAAGACGTTCGAATAACGCCAGGGCTGGGGGCGTTACTTTAATCCATCGCGGGGGGCGGCGACTAACGGCATTTTGTGCAAAGTGCGGGAATTGATGGGCAAAATTGTTGGAATTTTGTAGGGGGTGGGTATTGCGGTGTTCTTTTGGACGCCTTCGCGGGCAAGCCTCGCTCCTACAGGAACCGAGGCGCCGCGATATTGTGTCTTACGCAAAACCTGTAGGAGCGAGGCTTGCCCGCGAAGGCACCTGCTCAAACACCATCAGAGCTCACTGATGTAAGTACCAGCCCCCTTGAGGATGTTCTGCAAGGTTTCTTCCACCTCAGCCAGGTCCTGCGCATCGGTGCTGTGCAGGATTTCCAGCGAATCTTCGCCATCGAGCACATCGGCGTCCGCGGCGGCGATTTCGATCAGCAGGCGGTCAGGGCTGAGGGTGACTTTCACTCCGTTGAGGGCCGAAGGCTTGTCGTGGAAGATGATCTCTAGCTCATCCTCGTCCGGAAAGCGGCTCATCAGGAACATTTCGCCCTCGGCGCTGGTGCAGCAGAGCATGGCCAAGTTGTCTTCTTCTTCGTCGCACGGGTTGACGATCAAGAGGTCAGTTGTCATTTGCATGGGGAAAATCCTGGCTCGGCGAGCGTGGTGAACGTTACAAAAAGCAATTCTGCCAGCCCTGGGGAATTTCTGCTCGGCTGAGTGTCAGAAGATGTGTCGTGAACATTCGGGGTGTTGCTGGTCATTTTTGGCACGCAGGTGCCGTAAAACCGGGCATAAAGTGCCCGTTTTGCTACACGGCTGCTAATGTTGTTCGAGGCACCTGCCGCACGCTGCGTACCGTTGACCGAATATGTCGCAGCGCTGCAAGCATGGCCCTTGCCGCAGTCGTTAAGCTGCGCAACGGATGAGCACCCGTAAAGGCATTGCCTGTTGCCTTGGCAGTCGTTTTTGCAGATGCCCATTCTTGGAAGGTGAATGTGACCTGAGTGTCTCGTCCAGCTTCATCCACCTGTCATCCTGTTTCCTCTGCCCGAGAATCAGGAACAGGGTGACGGATTGCCCCGAAAGGGGTTTGCACGCGACGCTTCCATCAATAACAAGCCCAAGCGGAGTACCACAGATGGCGTTCTTCACCGCAGCCAGCAAAGCCGACTTCCAGCACCAACTGCAAGCGGCACTGGCGCAGCACATCAGTGAACAGGCACTGCCACAAGTGGCGCTGTTCGCTGAACAATTCTTCGGCATCATTTCCCTGGACGAGCTGACCCAGCGTCGGTTGTCCGACCTCGCCGGCTGCACCCTTTCTGCGTGGCGCCTGCTTGAGCGCTTCGATCACGCGCATCCGCAAGTGCGCGTCTACAACCCCGATTACGAACGCCACGGCTGGCAGTCGACCCACACCGCGGTCGAAGTGCTGCACCACGACCTGCCATTCCTGGTGGACTCGGTGCGCACCGAGCTGAACCGTCGCGGCTACAGCATTCATACCCTGCAAACCACTGTGCTGAGCGTGCGTCGCGGCAGCAAGGGCGAGCTGCTGGAAATCCTGCCCAAAGGCACCCAGGGCGAAGGCATTCTGCAAGAATCGCTGATGTACCTGGAAATCGACCGTTGCGCCAACACGGCCGAACTGAACGTCCTGACCAAAGAGCTGGAGCAGGTTCTCGGTGAAGTCCGCGTCGCGGTCGCCGATTTCGAACCGATGAAAGCCAAGGTCCAGGAGCTGATCGAAGGCATCGACAACAGCCAATTCATCATCGACGCCGACGAAAAGTCCGAAATCAAGAGCTTCCTGGAATGGCTGGTGGGCAACCACTTCACTTTCCTGGGCTACGAAGAATTCGTGGTGGGCGAGGATCAGAACGGCGGTCACATCGAATATGACCAGAACTCGTTCCTCGGCCTGACCAAACTGCTGCGCGCCGGCCTGACCGTCGACGACCTGCGCATCGAAGACTACGCCGTCAACTACCTGCGCGAACCGACGCCGCTGTCGTTCGCCAAGGCTGCGCACCCAAGCCGTGTCCACCGTCCGGCTTACCCGGATTACGTATCGATCCGCCAGATCGATGCCGATGGCAAGGTCGTCAAGGAATGCCGCTTCATGGGCCTGTACACCTCGTCGGTGTATGGCGAAAGCGTGCGGGTCATTCCTTACATCCGTCGCAAGGTCGAGATCATCGAACAGCGTTCGGGTTTCCAGGCCAAGGCTCACTTGGGCAAGGAACTGGCCCAGGTACTCGAAGTACTGCCCCGCGATGACTTGTTCCAGACCCCGGTGGACGAGCTGTTCACCACCGTGATGTCGATCGTACAGATCCAGGAACGCAACAAGATCCGTGTGTTCCTGCGCAAAGACCCGTACGGCCGTTTCTGCTACTGCCTGGCCTACGTGCCGCGCGACATCTACTCCACCGAAGTGCGGCAGAAGATCCAGCAAGTGCTGATGGATCGCCTGAAAGCCTCGGACTGCGAGTTCTGGACCTTCTTCTCCGAGTCTGTGCTGGCCCGTGTGCAACTGATTCTGCGGGTCGATCCGAAGAACCGTCTGGACATCGACCCGGTTCTGCTGGAAAAAGAAGTGGTACAGGCCTGCCGCAGCTGGCAGGACGACTACGCGAGCCTGGTGGTCGAGAGCTTCGGCGAAGCCCAGGGCACCAACGTGCTGGCCGACTTCCCGAAAGGCTTCCCGGCCGGTTACCGCGAGCGTTTCGCCGCCCACTCGGCTGTGGTCGACATGCAGCACCTGCTGAGCCTGAGCGAAAAAAATCCGCTGGTCATGAGCTTCTATCAGCCGCTGGCCCAGGTCTCCGGTCAGCGCATGCTGCACTGCAAGCTGTATCACGCCGACACCCCGCTGGCGTTGTCCGACGTGTTGCCGATCCTGGAAAACCTCGGCCTGCGCGTGCTGGGTGAGTTCCCGTATCGCCTGCGCCACAACAGCGGCCGCGAATTCTGGATTCACGACTTCGCGTTCACCGCCGCCGAAGGCCTGGAACTCGACATCCAGCAACTCAACGACACCTTGCAGGACGCTTTCGTCCACATCGTGCGTGGCGATGCCGAGAACGATGCCTTCAACCGCCTGGTGCTGACCGCCGGCCTGCCATGGCGCGATGTGGCGCTGCTGCGTGCCTACGCTCGTTACATGAAGCAGATCCGTCTGGGCTTCGACCTGGGTTACATCGCCAGCACCCTGAACAACCACACCGACATCGCTCGCGAGTTGACCCGGTTGTTCAAGACCCGTTTCTACCTGGCGCGCAAGCTTGCCAGCGACGATCTGGAAGACAAGCAGCAACGCCTGGAACACGCGATTCTGGTAGCACTGGACGATGTTCAGGTGCTGAACGAAGACCGCATCCTGCGTCGTTACCTGGACCTGATCAAAGCGACCCTGCGGACCAACTTCTACCAGACCGATGCCCACGGTCAGAACAAGTCCTACTTCAGCTTCAAGTTCAACCCGCACCAGATTCCAGAGCTGCCCAAGCCGGTTCCGAAGTTCGAAATCTTCGTTTACTCGCCTCGCGTCGAAGGTGTGCACCTGCGCTTCGGCAACGTTGCTCGCGGTGGTCTGCGCTGGTCCGACCGTGAAGAAGACTTCCGCACCGAAGTCCTGGGCCTGGTAAAAGCCCAGCAAGTGAAGAACTCGGTCATCGTGCCGGTGGGTGCGAAGGGCGGCTTCCTTCGCGTCGCCTGCCACTGGGCGGCAGCCGTGACGAGATCGCGGCCGAGGGCATCGCCTGCTACCGCATCTTCATCTCGGGCCTGATGGACATCACCGACAACCTGAAAGACGGCGCGCTGGTACCGCCGGCCAACGTCGTGCGTCATGACGACGATGACCCGTACCTGGTAGTGGCGGCAGACAAGGGCACTGCGACCTTCTCCGACATCGCCAACGGCATCGCCATCGACTACGGCTTCTGGCTCGGCGACGCCTTTGCGTCCGGTGGCTCGGCTGGTTACGACCACAAGAAAATGGGCATTACCGCCAAGGGCGCGTGGGTCGGCGTACAACGCCACTTCCGTGAGCGCGGCATCAATGTTCAGGAAGACAGCATCACTGTGGTGGGCGTCGGCGACATGGCCGGTGACGTGTTCGGTAACGGCTTGCTGATGTCCGACAAGCTGCAACTGGTCGCTGCGTTCAACCACTTGCACATCTTCATTGACCCGAACCCGGAGCCTGCCAACAGCTTCGCCGAGCGTCAGCGTCTGTTCGACTTGCCGCGTTCGGCGTGGTCGGACTACGACACCAGCATCATGTCCGAAGGCGGCGGGATCTTCTCGCGCAGCGCGAAAAGCATCGCGATTTCCCCGCAGATGAAAGAGCGCTTCGACATTCAGGCTGACAAGCTGACCCCGACCGAACTGCTCAATGCCTTGCTCAAGGCACCGGTAGACCTGTTGTGGAACGGCGGTATCGGCACCTACGTGAAAGCCAGCACCGAAAGCCACGCCGATGTCGGCGACAAGGCCAACGATGCACTGCGCGTGAACGGCAACGAACTGCGCTGCAAAGTCGTGGGCGAGGGCGGTAACCTCGGTATGACTCAGCTGGGTCGTGTCGAATTCGGCCTCAATGGCGGCGGTTCCAACACCGACTTCATCGACAACGCCGGTGGTGTGGACTGCTCCGACCACGAAGTGAACATCAAGATCCTGCTGAACGAAGTCGTGCACGCCGGTGACATGACCGACAAGCAACGTAACCAGTTGCTGGCGAGCATGACCGACGAAGTCGGCAACCTGGTGCTTGGTAACAACTACAAGCAGACTCAGGCCCTGTCCCTGGCGGCACGTCGTGCCTTCGTGCGGATTGCCGAATACAAACGTCTGATGAACGATCTGGAAGGCCGCGGCAAGCTGGATCGCGCCATCGAGTTCCTGCCGGCTGAAGAAGCGATCAACGAACGCCTCGCGGAAGGTCATGGCCTGACCCGTGCCGAGCTGTCGGTGCTGATCTCCTACAGCAAGATCGACCTCAAGGAAGCGCTGCTCAACTCCTTGGTGCCGGACGACGACTACCTGACCCGCGACATGGAAACCGCTTTCCCACCGACGCTGGTGAGCAAGTTCTCCGCGGCCATGCGCCGTCACCGTCTGAAGCGTGAAATCGTCAGCACCCAGATCGCCAACGATCTGGTGAACCACATGGGCATCACCTTCGTTCAACGACTCAAAGAGTCGACCGGCATGAGCCCGGCGAATGTTGCGGGGGCCTATGTAATAGTTCGGGATATCTTCCACCTCCCGCACTGGTTCCGGCAGATAGAAGCCCTGGATTATCAGGTGTCGGCCGACGTACAACTGGAGCTGATGGACGAGCTGATGCGCCTGGGTCGCCGCGCTACGCGCTGGTTCCTGCGCAGCCGTCGCAACGAGCAGAACGCTGCCCGTGACGTCGCGCACTTCGGTCCGCACCTGGCGGCGTTGGGCCTCAAGCTCGACGAACTGCTGGAAGGCCCGACCCGCGAAGGCTGGCAAACCCGCTACCAGGCTTACGTCGCTGCTGGCGTGCCTGAGTTGCTGGCGCGCATGGTTGCAGGCACCACTCACCTGTACACCTTGCTGCCGATCATCGAAGCTTCGGATGTGACCGGCCAGAACGCAGCTGACGTGGCCAAGGCCTACTTCGCCGTGGGCAGTGCGCTGGACATCACCTGGTACCTGCAACAGATCAGTGCTCTGCCGGTTGAAAACAACTGGCAGGCCCTGGCCCGTGAAGCGTTCCGTGATGACGTCGACTGGCAGCAACGTGCGATCACCATCTCTGTCCTGCAACAGGGCGACGGCACCCAGGACGTGGAAACACGCCTGGCGCTGTGGATGGAAGAGCACGAAGGCATGATCGAACGCTGGCGCGCCATGCTGGTGGAAATCCGTGCCGCCAGCGGCACCGACTACGCCATGTACGCGGTGGCCAACCGCGAACTGCTGGACCTGGCGTTGAGCGGTCAAGCGGTGGTGCCTGCCACTGCGGCTGTCGCTGTCAGCACCGAGCTGGAACCGGCTGCCTGATAAGCGTTGAATGAAAAAGCCCTGTCTCGAAAGAGATGGGGCTTTTTTTTGTCTGAAGGTTTTGTTGTGTCTGGTCGGGCCTCTTCGCGGGCAAGCCTCGCTCCTACAGGTTTTGTGTTGAACGCCGGTTTTGTGGGCACCCGCAATCCCTGTAGGAGCGAGGCTTGCCCGCGAAGAGGCCATCAGCATCGCCTCGGCGATCAGTTCTCCAAAGGAATCAACACTTTCTCATCCGGGGCCAACACCATGAACACCAACAGCTTGGCGGGTTGGGTGGCGCCAATTTTCGGGAAGGTGAGGGGCAATCAAGAACGTTAAGATCAAAAGATCGCAGCCTTCGGCAGCTCACATTGGAATCGCGTACACCCTTGAAACATCGGGCGGACACTATTTCTGTAGGAGCTGCGGAACGCCGCGATCTTTTGATCTTGCTTTTAAACGATTGGAAAGCTGTTGAAGTCGACGGCATTGGCCAGTCGGCTGTCGATCAGGCCGATAAAGCCTTGCACTTCGGGGCAGTTGAAATGCGATTGCATGGCCGCTTCCGATTGCCAGCGGGCGCTGACTGTCCAGCGGGTGTCGTCCTCGGGGCAGCGGTCGACCATATAGGAGTCACAGCCCGGAAGTTCGCGCAGGGTGTCGACAATCTTTTGCAGTTGCTTACCCAGTTCGTCCGAGCGGCCGGCGGCCGCCTGCACCTTTACGGTGGTAATCACTTCGTTGGACATTGCTCACACTCCTGAATCAGGCCGGACGAATCCTGCTCATTGAGGGATAACGCCCAATCAGGATAGGCCTGCACCCCCAGACCGCCAATAGCCAATCACCGGATAAAGCCGCAGACCAATCCCTCAGCCGTGCTGCTGCAAAATGTCCCTTAACCGGTCCAGGGCGATGTCGATGTCCAGGGTTTCGATCGCGCCGAACCCCAGGAAAAGCCCGGCCCGCGGCGCTTGCTGGTAAAAAAAGCTGTCCAGTGCATAGAGCCCCACTTCGACTTTTTTTGCCAGTTCGATCACCAATGGCATATCGACAGGCACCTTGCACAGCACCGCCATGTGGAACCCGGCCGTGGTTGGCACCGCTTCAAACCACGGCGAAAGGTCGCCGGCCATGCGCGCCAGGATCCGTTCACGACGCCCGGCGTAAATCGTATGGCAGCGCCTGATGTGCTTGAGCAGACAGCCCTCGGCGATGAATTTGGCGAGCGCCCATTGCGGCAGGGTGGAGGTATGCAGGTCGGTGAGCTGCTTGGCGCGGATCACCGCTTCGAGAATCGCCGGCGGCAATATCGCGTACCCGAGCCGCAGCTCCGGCAGCAAGGTCTTCGAAAAAGTGCCGACGTAGGCGACGATGCCACGCTCATCCAGGCTTTGCAGCGAGTCGGTGGGCCGGCCTTCGTAGCGGAATTCGCTGTCGTAATCGTCTTCGATAATGATCGCCCCCAGCTCATAGGCCCTTGCGAGCAGGGCTTCGCGCCGGGCCTGGCTCATGGGCATGCCCAAAGGGAACTGGTGGGACGGGGTGACGTAAATCAGCCGGGTGCCATCGGGAATGTGCTCGACCTGAATGCCTTGCGCATCCACCGGCACGCCGATCACCGTTGCGCCATGGCTTGCGAACAACAGACGCGCTGGCGGGTAGCCGGGGTCTTCCATGGCGACGAGGCTGCCCGGTTGGGTCAGGACCCGGGAAATCAGGTCCAGCGCCTGTTGCGCGCCGTTGCACACCACCACGTCTTCGTCCTGACAATTGACCCCACGTGAAAACGCAATGTGCCGTGCGATGGCATTGCGCAGCGCCGGCAGGCCTTCGGGCAGGCTATAGAAACCTTTGGAACCGGCCATCTGGCGCAAGGCATGGGAAGTGCAGCGGCGCCAATCGTCCTGCGGAAACTGGCCCTTGCTGGTGGCGCCGCCGATGAACTCGTAACGCAGCGAGCCTTCCAGCGTCGGGTGGCGCAAGAACGTCGGCAGGTTGCGCCAGCGTTCGATGACATCAAAGCTCGCCAGCTCCGAGTGGCTTTGCTTGTGGACGATTTTCGCGGCCCGGGCATTGACGTAAGTGCCTTTGCCGATCACCCCGGTGAGGAAGTTCTCATAGGTCAGTTGCGCATACGTGTCGGAAATGGTCTTGCGCGAGATCCCCAGTTGTTCGGCCAGCAACCGGCTGGGCGGCAGTTGCGTCCCGGCTGTCAGGCGACCGGATTCAATGGCGTCGCGCAGTTGCCGGTACAACTGGCCTGCCAGGTCCTTGCGGCCGTTGATGACAACATGAAGTTCCATACCGGCGGGGCTCCTGGGGCGGTTGAAGCGACTGTGCGTCGCGCCAGATTACCCGTATGAACGGCTGCGCAGAAGTTGCGTGGGCGAAAAACCTGCGATTGGCCTGCTGCCGGGCGGTCCATGGTTTTTTCGACGAATTGGACCTGTGACGCCCGCGGATCAGCCTCTACCTTGGAGTCACCTATCCGATCCACGAGGTCGCCCCATGAACTCCCGTCTGGATTACTACAGCGCATCGCCCAAAGCGATGAAAGCCATGATCGCCATGGAGGCCTTGACCCGCGATCTGAGCATCGAACCGGCCTTGCTGAACCTGATCAAAATCCGCGCCTCGCAGCTCAATGGCTGCGCCTTCTGCACCGACATGCACTCGGTGGACGCGCGCCGCTTCGGTGAGAGCGATCGTCGGCTTTACGCGATCGTGGTCTGGCGCGACAGCAATTTCTTCAATCCTCGGGAGCGAGCTGCCCTGGCCTGGACCGAAGCGGTGACCCTGCTTTCGCAAAGCCACGTGCCGGACGACGTTTACGCTCAGGCCCGGGAGCAGTTCAGCGAAGGTGAACTGGTCGAGCTGACCATGGCTGTCAGCACCATCAACAGCTGGAACCGCCTGGCGGTGAGCTTCCGGCAAACGCCTAGCGGTTAATTCAAGCGCAAACCCTGTGGGAGCGGGCTTGCTCGCGAAGACGGCGGCACAGTCCACATTGATGTCGCCTGACACACCGCTTTCGCGAGCAAGCCCGCTCCCACAGGTTCCGTACCGTGACTGGCCGACATCAGGCGATTTGATCCGGTTTTTGCCCGGCCGTCACATCAAGTTCATAAACAGTCAGCAGGATAAAACGCTCAAGGACAGATCGACAGGGAGTCATCGATGTCATTCATGGAACCCACTGATCGTCAGGGTGTGACCGAGTACCGTTGGCCCGTAGAACAAAACCAATCCTTGCACTCACTGGCCGGAATCGATCCGGTGCTGGTGCAGTCTTTCCGGGTCTGCGCCCGTTGCGGTTGTTTCATGCAAGCGGCCCGCAGCCTCAACATCAAATCGACCCAATTGCGTAAACAACTGGCACAACTTGAAGCGCAACTGCGGCGTTCGCTGTTCAGCCATTCGGGCAATGGCTTTGCCCTCAGTCGTGACGGCTTGCAGCTTCAGGCGCAGTTGATTGCCCTGGCCCGTGAACGCGACTTGCCCGTGATCGAGCAGCCCTTGATTCGCCTGGCCGTCGCCGAGTCGATCCTGCACGACATCCTCGGTCGTGATCTGGTCTCGCTGCTGCGGCGCAACGCCAGTGTGCGTCTGGACATCATTTCCGTGGACAGCGAACTGTCGCTGCGAGCGATCAGCGCCGATGTGGTGGTATGGCTAGCGGGCACCGATTCGCCGTTGCCAGGCCCCAGTTTCGCCATCAGCGAACCCCGGCGTCTGGCACGGCTGGACTATCTGCCGCACATCGCCAAACGGTATTCAAGGGTCGCGGCGCGGCCGGACAGCCTGGGTGACCTGGCCGATTTCATGCTGGTGCAATGGCAGCACGACCGCCACGTCAGCGCTTTTGGGCCGTGGAACAGTCTGGTGGAGCAGCGCCTGGCGGGGGTGGTGCAACTGCATGCCTATGAGCTGATGCTGGAGATGATCCGCTGCAGTGCCTGCATCGGTTTATTGCCGCACTACATGAGCCAATTCGACCGGGGGCTGGTGGCGTTGCCCGGGCTCTTCAAGCAACCGATGCAGCGCCAGGTGTGGATGGCGGTCAATGCCGAGTCCCGGAATGAGAGCGAGGTGCAGGGGATCGTCGAGCTGATCCACAACACCTTCAACGAGCGGCGGGAGTGGTTCGAAAGTTGACGACTAACTAATGTGGGAGCGGGCTTGCTCGCGAAGGCGGTGTGTCAGGCAACATTGATGTCGACTGACACACCGCCTTCGCGAGCAAGCCCGTCCCCATGCCTCCGTGGAACATGGGAACGATCAATTTCTTTGGCTATCCGCTTGGATATCGGCCGGTGTGGCGGTGAAGGCAGGCGGCGCAGCATGACTGTGCACTGTCTGAGCACCAACACCACAACTTGCGAAAAACGCCATCAGGCTGAGTCCTGCGGCGCGAAGCAAACCTTTCATAAAAATTCCCTCATTTCCGAAGGTGACATTCAGTCCGGCGAATAACGTCGTTTCTCTAGTCGAACGTCCAGGTGGCGGTGCGCAACTCCGGTGCTGGATAGTCGATGGGTATGCTTTTTACTCTAGCAGGTGGTTGTCGCGTCAACGGTCTAGCCATGCCGCTCTGCATGCAGCACGCATCTCGGCAACCGGCAAGGGACACAAAACACCGCCACAGCCTGCCATCAAGAGCAAAAGATCGCAGCCTTCGGCAGCTCCTACAGAGATTGGGTACACCCGCTGAATGACGGGTACACACGATCAATGTAGGAGCTGCCGAAGGCTGCGATCTTTTTGACTTTGCTTTCGTCAGGCCCGCGCCCGAATCTGCCGCTCCCACATTTTGATCTCGCCACTCATGGGGATCGCGGTTTAGAGTGACCGGTCACACACCGATCAAGGACGAACACCGCCATGCCCGACCACGACCCCGCCATTCACCTCGAACGCTTCAGCGAATCCCACATCGAGGGCATCACCGCGCTCTACAACGACCCCGCCGTGGCCCGGCAGGTGCTGCAAATGCCTTTTCAGTCCACCGAGGTCTGGCGCCAACGCCTGATGGCGGACAACGAGCGGGCGGTGAAACTGGTGGCGCTGCACCAGGGATCGGTCATCGGCAACATTGGCCTGGAACAGTTTTCGCGGATCCGCCGCAGCCACGCCGGTAGCTTTGGCATGGGTGTCGCCGTGGCGTGGCAGGGCAAGGGTGTCGGTTCGAAATTGCTGGCAGCAGCGCTGGACGTCGCCGACAACTGGATGAACCTGCAACGGGTAGAACTTTCGGTGTACGCCGACAACGAAGCGGCCATCGGCCTGTACCAGAAATTCGGTTTCGAGACCGAAGGCCTGTTCCGCGATTACGCCGTGCGTGACGGTCGGCTGGTCGATACCCTGAGCATGGCGCGCCTGCGTCGCCGGTAAGCAAAAAAATTGAGCGACGAAAATCCTGTAGGAGCGAGGCTTGCCCGCGAAGAATGCTCCGCTTTTTTTCAGGTGTTACGCGTCATCGTTCTTCGCGGGCAAGCCTCGCTCCTACAGGTTCTGCGCGAGTCAGTCGCCCAACGCGAACGCCACCGCCGCCTGCGCATGCAGTTCGGTGGTGTCGAGCAAGGGCAGGGCGCTGTGCTCGGGTTTGATCAACAGGCCGATTTCGGTACAGCCGAGGATGATCGCCTGGGCGCCGCGTTCGGTCAGCGATTCGATCACCCGTTGATAGACCTGGCGTGACGCGTCGCTGATCACCCCGACGCACAACTCGTCATAGATGATCCGGTGAACGGCCTGGCGCTCCTCTGCCTCCGGTACCAACACCGTCAGGCCCTTGGCCGTCAGACGTGCCTTGATAAAGTCTTGCTCCATGGTGAACGCAGTCCCCAGCAAACCCACGCGCAGCGCACCGGCGTCCAATGCCGCTTGACCCGCCGGATCGGCAATGTGCAGGAACGGAATATCAATCGCTGCCTGAATCTGCCCGGCCACTTTGTGCATGGTGTTGGTACACAGCACCACGCACTCGGCGCCACCTGCTTCCAGACGCTGGGCCGCATCCACCAGAATCACCGCCGCATCGTCCCACCGCCCTGCATGCTGGGCCTGTTCGACCGGGCCGAAGTCGACGCTGTACATCAACAGTTTCGCCGAGCGCAACGGCCCGAGGCGATCACGTACCTGCTGGTTGATAAGACGGTAATACTCGGCGCTGGACTCCCAGCTCATGCCGCCGATAAGGCCGATGGTGCGCATTGGATTTCCTCAGGCTATGGCCTGCGTCGATAGGCCAGGCCTGAAGGGAGTTTCCATTTGTTCGATGGCGGACACCAGCGATAAATCAACTGTAATGCTCATCTTTCATTGAAGTGTCATGGTGCTTTTTGAGGCAAGGGGACGACATGATTGCAGCCGGCAGCCAACGTTTGTGCATACCCCACATCTGGCCGCCACGGTTCCAGGTTCCACTGCGGTTTGTCCCTCGCAATCGCCAAATGACAAATCAACTGGTGACGCAGGCCATGGGTGTTTTTCCAATAGCGGCTGTTGGAATAGTCACGGGAAAGTTCGTCCCAAAGGAAGGGTGTCCCTTCCGGTTGTGTCCGCCGCGCACAGGGTGTGGGCGTGATGGAAAACGACCACTGATAGTCCCGATACACCCATTGCGCACTTTCGACATATTTCACACAGCGTTCCGCGGTAAGGATGTAGCTGTCAGGGGGTTCTGTTGCTGTTTGCGCTAAAAGGGGCGAGTTGATACTCAGCATCAAACCGACCCCCGTTAGCGAATGAAAGAGAATGCGCGGAGCATTGCTGAGCGTGCGCCACAGTAGGGTGTTCATTGAGCCATCCCCTGATCTGCGGCGACATAGGTGAAAGTGGCTAGTTTTCGGTTGTAAAGCGTGTTCAGTTGAGTGGCGACGGCAGGGCCATTCAGTGGCTGGACATTATTGATCGTCCCTACTTCACTCGATGGTTTTATATCGACCTGAGTGCAACCCACCATTAGCGCGATTAACAGAACACCGCTTATTTTGTGCATGACAAATCCCTCGTCTATATAAACGCCAAACAGTTTTGGGTGATCGGGCTACGCAGTGGTGTCGCCAAAGGTTAGCCCGCTATAGGGTCAGTCTCAGGAACCATGAAAAAATCAGTTTTTCGGTAGTGTCTGTTCTATGCAGGGTGTAATTGAACATGACCGATCTACCCCGATTTTCTATTATCCATGCCGGCGGCACAGGCAGATTGGTGAAGTCGGGTTGTGTGATAGTGACTTCATCGCCATAGCGAGTGGTGATACCGAACAGGGCCATACGCACAGTGTAAGTAGCTTCCAGCGTTGGGTAGTAAGCCCTGAGATTGGTTTTGTCCGCATTAAGCGTCGGTTCCGGTAGATGATGTTTTTGCGCGGTGACCGTGATACGCAGGTTTTCGGAGGGTAGATTCTCGGTGGTACCTGGTAGCCTCACGGTGTAACTGATCTGCGCACCGCTACTGATGCAATCAACCACTTCCTGCCTGGGCACCAGAAATCTCAGTTCCTCTCCGGCATAGGCAACGGTTCGAATCTCGCTGCCATAAGTCGAATTGCGCCCGAGCCAATAGACTTTGACAGTTTGCCCGGGGGCGGAGCCGGTATAGGCGACCTTGACCGTGGCGAACTTGGTCTCATAAAAATCCCGTTCAAAGTTCAATCGAGTGCCGTCGAGTTCCAAGGCTTCCAACACTTCGGGCGCTTTTAGATCCAGAACGGGTTTTTGGATGTGCACATCGATATAAGTGGTTTTTGACCAGATTGCGAGTGGGCCTGAGTTGTTGCCGATCTGGTCTCTCACTCGAAAGCGCATGGCAAATCGGGGGTTGTCACCTTTCTGAAACGCATCGGCGAACAGCTTCAGAACGATGGTGTCGGCTCCGGCCTGGGCAGCCGTGACGGTGTGCAGGATTTCGTGGCCGTCACAATCGAGGGTAATGACGTCGTGTTCGCGCATGTAGCTATAGGTCAGCGTGACATCTACCCCTTGCGCGGCGCGAGCGGCATCCACTCCATTGGCGATGACATCTGCCGGAAGCGTCATCAGCAGATAGGGGTTGTCTCCCGAGCCTGTCACCTCGCCGCCAGGACGCGGGGTATTGAAGAGTACGACGCGTGGCAGAGAGGTTTCTTCTGGCTGGCTGATCCGCTTCACCCTCAGGCGCAGACGGTTAATGCCATTGCGCAGAAGTCCGCCGGGTACGTTCAGAATGAATCGTTGCGGATCATCATCTTCATCCGGCTGAATGGTTTTGCCGTCTATCGCCGTCTCTGATTCATTCAGCAGTAAATCCGCCCTGTCACCTTCCGAAAAATTAAACCAAGGGTCGATCCAGACGGGCATCAGTCCATTTACGATGAGCGCTAGTCCGATGCCGCCTTCAGGGTTTTCGGGATGGATAACCGGTTGTTTCCAGCCGGGGATGATCACTTTGTCGATTGCGAAAAGACTGTTATCAACGCTCGCACTGTTCATTCCGCCTATCGGATTCGCAGGCTGGGTAAACGGAGGAGTCAATCCGTAAACGATCATTTTTTTGATGGTCACATAATTGGTTACCCGGCATTTGTTGCGATCGTTCCCACTGTTCATGATGTGCGCTCCTGACTGTACGGATTGAATGTTTTACTCCCGCGTTGGGCAGTGTTATCAAACACCCCGGATATGGATGTTGGCTACTGTCAGATCTGACAGGTGCTCCCCTGAAAAGCAGGTAAAACACGACCATTCGTCGCGTTCATCTGCCCAGGCTCTGTAGCCGTTCGCACCTTTGCCGTACGCGAGCTGTCGGCATCTGCCATGATCGACATTCGCAACATCGCTTCAACCAAAAGGAACACCGCAATGGACGATGTACAGCAACTGGGCGAGATGCTTCGCCACTATGCAGATAGCGAAGCGCACAAGAAGCAACTGTTTGAGTCGCAATCGGCCGTGTGGGCGACGCGCATTGGTGAGTTGTTCGATCAGATCCAGCAGTGGCTGGCTCCGGTCCTGACGCCAAATCTGTTGGAAGTGAGCCGCGAGGCGTATGTCGCGTCCGGGCCGAGCGTGCCGCTCGAGACGTCGCCGTTCAAGACCGAGAAACTGTCTATTGTGATTGCCGGGAAACCGGTGGAGTTCGTGCCGGACGTGATGGGCGCGGGTGGGCAGATTTCCCTGGCAGTGATGGGCTTGACCGCCGCGCGTTATGGCAGCATTTCGCTGGTGTGCCTGCCGCCCTCCAGCAATTGGCAATGGCGCAAGACCAATGGCTTGAAAGATCCGGACACCTTTGCCTTCGATGCGAACTTCCTGGCGCAGCAACTGCAGAGCCTGATTCCCCGCGAGCGCGGCTGAATTTTCGTGACCAGCACATAACCACTGTGGGAGCGGGCTTGCTCGCGAAGAGGGAGTGTCAGTCGGCATCAATGTTGCCTGACACACCGCCTTCGCGAGCAAGCCCGCTCCCACAGTGGATGGGGTGTGTATCAAATTTCGAGGTTGCCCCAACCCGGCTTCACCTCTTCCGGCGCCACCGCTTTCACAGTCTTACCCGTCGCCAATTCCACCCGCCGCGCCACCTCGGGATCATCGGCGAACGGAATCAGGCTGGCATCGTCCAGGCTCTCGGCCGTCTGCTGTTTCAGGCAGTACTCGACCGCCAGCCAAAGCCCCAGAACACCCAATAGATTCAACCCCATCTCGATCATGTCAGGCTCCTTGCCTCAGGCAATCTGCGCTTCAAGTTCAGCCATCCTCACGTCCGCCACCCGCACCGTGCGCCAGGTGTTGTAGGCCATCAGCAACATGCCGCTAAGGAAGAACACCCCGCCGACGAAGCGCACCACAAACCCCGGATGACTGGCCTGCAAGGCTTCGACGAAGGAGTAGGTCAGCGTGCCGTCGTCGTTGATCGCGCGCCACATCAAACCCTGGGTGATGCCGTTGACCCACATCGAGGCGATGTACAGCACGGTGCCGATGGTCGCCAGCCAGAAGTGTGCGTTGATCAGGCCGATGCTGTGCATCTGTGGGCGGCCGAAGACTTTCGGGACCATGTGGTAGACGGCGCCGAAGGTGATCATCGCCACCCAGCCCAGGGCTCCGGCGTGAACGTGGCCGATGGTCCAGTCGGTGTAGTGGGAGAGGGCGTTCACCGTCTTGATCGCCATCATCGGCCCTTCAAACGTCGACATGCCGTAGAAGGCCAGGGACAGCACCAGAAAGCGCAGGATCGGGTCGCTGCGCAACTTATGCCAGGCGCCCGACAGGGTCATCATGCCGTTGATCATGCCTCCCCAACTCGGCGCCAACAGGATCAGCGACATCGCCATGCCCAGCGACTGCGCCCAATCCGGCAGCGCGGTGTAGTGCAAGTGGTGGGGACCTGCCCAGATGTACAGGGTGATCAGTGCCCAGAAATGCACGATCGACAACCGATAGGAATACACCGGCCGATTGACCTGTTTCGGCACGAAGTAATACATCATTCCGAGGAAGCCGGTAGTCAGGAAGAACCCCACCGCGTTGTGCCCGTACCACCATTGCACCATGGCGTCGGTGGCCCCGGAATACACCGGATACGACTTGAACCAGTCCACCGGAATCGACAGGTGATTGACCACGTGCAGCATGGCGATCACCACAATGAACGCGCCGAAAAACCAGTTGCCGACGTAGATGTGTTTGGTCTTGCGTTGCACCACAGTGGTGAAGAACACGATGGCGTAAGCGACCCAGACCACCGTCATCCACACCGCGCCGGAGAATTCGATCTCGGCGTATTCCTTGGTGGTGGTGTAGCCCAGCGGCAGGGTGATCAGCATCACCACAATCACCGATTGCCAGCCCCAGAAGGTGAAGGCGGCGAGCTTGTCGGAATACAGCCGCACTTGGCAGGTACGCTGCACCGCATAGTAACTGGCGGCGAATTGCGCGCTGCCGGCAAAACCGAAAATCACCAGGCTGGTGTGCAGCGGACGCAAGCGGCCGAAGGTGGTCCACGGCAGGTCGAGGTTCATCTCGGGCCATACCAGTTGCGAGGCGATCCACACCCCCATCGCCATCCCGACAACGCCCCAGACGATGGTTGCCACGACGAATTGGCGAACGACCTTGTAGTTATAGGCCTGTCCGATTGTTGCTGTGCTCATGGTCAATTCTTCCACGGTTGCAAAGTCTTGCCAGGCCACCCGGTCTGGCATGCATGAACTGTAGAAACCCTGCCGCAAACAAAACAGACTCAGAAAAACCGGGTTTATGCGGATCAGATGCGATGCGGGCCTGCGGCCATAGGCCGCGCCCTGATACGGTTTTTTAGTGTTTAGCTGAATCTGTAACGTGCTGCGCTGCAGGTGCATAGTCGCCACCTCAAGAACGAGCCGCAGAGCCTGATGCCGACCAGTTAAGGAATTGAACACCGCAATCCTTGTGGGAGCGGGCTTGCTCGCGAAGACGGAGTGTCAGTCACCGGTGATGTTGCATGTGACGGCCTCTTCGCGAGCAAGTCCGCTCCCACAGGTTCTGCGCCTGACTGACTGGCATTAGCCGCAGAGCCCGATAATCCTGATGAGGTGGCAGCCACATGTATCAATACGATGACTATGACCGGGCCCTGGTGTTCGAGCGTGTTGCGCAGTTTCGCGATCAGGTCGAACGTTTCATGGCCGGGGAGTTGAGTGAAGAAGAGTTCCTGCCCCTGCGCCTGCAGAACGGCCTGTACATGCAAAAACATGCCTACATGCTGCGCGTGGCAATTCCTTACGGCACGCTGAGCGCCAAGCAAATGCGCATTCTGGCGAGCATTGCGCGGGACTACGATCGTGGCTACGGCCACTTCACCACCCGGCAGAACATGCAGTTCAACTGGATCGAACTGGCCCAGGTGCCGGACATTCTCGAACGTCTGGCCGAAGTGGAAATGCACGCGATCCAGACCTCCGGCAACTGCGTGCGCAACATCACCACCGAAGCATTCGCCGGCGTCGCGGCGGACGAGTTGATGGACCCGCGCCCACTGGCAGAGATCCTGCGGCAATGGTCGACCATCAACCCGGAGTTCCTGTTCCTGCCGCGCAAGTTCAAGATCGCCATCTGCTCGGCGAAGCAGGACCGCGCGGCGATCATGATGCATGACATCGGCCTCTATCTTTATCGCGATGACAGCGGGCAAATGCTCTTGCGGGTGATCGTGGGTGGCGGCTTGGGGCGTACGCCGATTCTCGGTTTGCAGATCCGCGAAGGCTTGCCGTGGCAGCACCTGCTGTCCTACGTCGAAGCGGTGCTGCGGGTCTATAACCGCCACGGGCGGCGCGATAACAAATACAAGGCGCGGATCAAGATTCTGGTAAAGGCTTTGGGTATCGAAGCGTTCGCCAAGGAAGTGGAGGAGGAGTGGCAATACCTCAAGGACGGTCCGGCGCAGTTGACCGATGTCGAGTATGAGCGTGTCGCCAGTGCCTTCGTGCCGCCCGATTACCGTTCACTGGCCGGCACCGACCTGGATTTCGGCACGCGCCTGGCCGAGAACCCGGCCTTCGCCCGTTGGGTGACGCGCAACGTTCAACCGCACAAGGTGCCGGGATACGCCAGCGTGGTGCTGTCGACCAAACCGGGCATCGCCGCGCCACCGGGGGATGTCACGGCCGAGCAAATGGAGGCGGTGGCCCAGTGGTCCGAACAGTTCGGCTTCGGCGAAATTCGCATCGCCCATGAACAGAACATCGTCCTGCCAGATGTACCCAAGGCCGACCTTTACGCTCTGTGGTGCCTGGCCTGCGAGCAAGGCCTGGGATGCGCCAACATCGGCTTGTTGACCGACATCATCGCCTGCCCCGGCGGCGACTTCTGCGCGTTGGCCAACGCCAAATCCATTCCCGTCGCACAAGCGATACAGGCGCGATTCGAGGACCTGGATTACCTGCATGACCTGGGCGACATCAGTCTGAATATCTCCGGTTGCATGAACGCCTGCGGCCACCACCACATCGGCAACATCGGCATTCTTGGCGTCGATAAGAACGGCAGCGAGTGGTACCAGATCACCCTTGGCGGCGCCCAGGGCAAGAATAGCGCGTTGGGCAAAGTCATCGGCCCGTCCTTCAGCGCCGCCGAAGTGCCCGCGGTGATCGAGCGGATCATCGCTACATTTGTCCGCTACCGCGAGAGCGAGGAACTGTTCGTCGATACCTTGGCGCGCATCGGTCTGGAGCCGTTCAAGGAACGGGTTTACCCGAAAATGCTGGAGGTGTCGGCATGAATAATCTGCTGCGTTTGCAAGAGGGCGATGCCGAGTGGGTGCGCGATGATCCGTGGCAGTTGATTCGTGAAGCAACGGATGAGTTGCCGGCCGGACCGCTGATACTGCCGTTACCCCAGTGGCTGGCACTTAATGCCGACAGGACATCAGCGCTCGAAGGCGTCTGGCTGGGGCCTAACGAGGAAGTGACAAACCTGACCCCGTGGTTTCCCGACCTGCCGCTGATTGCCCTCGACTTCCCGAGTTTTCGCGACGGCCGCGCCTACAGCCAGGCCTATCTGCTGCGTACGCGTTTCGGTTGGCAAGGCGAATTGCGCGCGATTGGTGATGTGCTGCGCGATCAACTCAGCCACATGCGCCAATGCGGTTTCGACAGTTTCGCCGTGCGCGAAGATAAATCCGCTGAAGATGCGCTGAAGGGATTGGCGGGGATGAGCGTGTTGTACGGGCGCTCGGTGATTGAGCCGCGACCGTTGTTTCGGCGGCGCTGAAGCTTTCCCGGCTCAAATCCCAGTCAGTTAGCGCAACCCCTGTGGGAGCGGGCTTACATCGCGAAAGCTGACTGACATTCAACATTGATGTCGACTGATACACCGCTTTCGCGAGCAAGCCCGCTCCCACAAGGATCTTCTGTGTACGGGGATTTTTGCTTGGGCCAATGATGGCATTTTGATAGAGTCCGCGCCTCATAGGGAGTCAGCAAAGAAAGGAGTCTGGTTTGAGCGTGGGCAAGAAGATTTTAGGGCTTTTCGCGTTGCTGCTGATGGCGGCCCTGTGGGGCAGTTACTTTTATGTGTTCAAAGAGAACCGTACCGGCCAGCTCGGGGAGACCTTCAGCAGCTACGCCTGGTGTGGCACGCCACCGGCCAGCGATGCCACAGGCTCGGGCAGGGATCGACTGTCGCTGCACATCACCAACAACGTTCATGGCGAGTTCATGCTCTCGGGCGCGGTGATCGTCTCCGAGCGAACCTTTGATCGCTATGACCTGGGCCGCAACGAACTGCGGCTGCGCATGGAACCCCTGCAGTGGTCCTACGGCATGGCGCCGATTCTCATGGAGCAGGTCAGGATCAAGCCCCTGAGCCGCAACCTGTCTTCGACCGATAAAAGTGCCTTCGCGGAACTTGAGTCCAGACCCATCGGGGTCTTGGGGCGGTCGACGGACTTTCCGTTCGACACCTATCGCTACGGCTACAAACCGGTGCTGTACATCCTCAAGGGCAATGAGCGCATTGACCTGAAATTCAGGCACATCACCACTGGCATGGAGATGTCGAACACCTTCACGCCGATCCAGAAGTACAACCGTGTCGAGTACATCAACGAGAAAAACTCGTTGATTCGCGAGGAGGATTACAAGCCCTACGGCGCCAACGAATGCGCGTTCAGTGTCGAGCGCAAGGGCTCGTTCAAGGTGATTGTGCTGCTATTGTTGCTGGTGATGTGCCTGCCGCTGCTGCACGTGTTTTATCGCGATGAGCCGGGCATCGATTTTCTCGCGACGCTGGTGAGTATTGGTGCGATCCGGGTGTTTCTGGTGGGGCCGTTGAACGACTTCCAGCTGTACAGCATCGACTTCCTGTTCGCGGCGGTGATCATCCTGGTGGGCACGGTCTCGCTGATCAAGGCGATGCGCGCCAATAGTCGGCGGGAATTGGCGGCGAAAAGCGGATCTTCGTGGTGATTGACCAGGTTTTTCCAATGAGGTTTTGTGTTGTTTGAGCTGATGTCTTCGCGGGCAAGCCTCGCTCCTACAAGGGTTTTGGTTCATACAACCCGGACTTGTAGGAGCGAGGCTTGCCCGCGAAGGGGCCTTTGAATATGGCCGCGATCACTTCAGCAATAGATGAATATTGTGCTTTTTGATAACAAAGTGCCGAGCATTGGCTATACCTGTAATTCCCGTATTCAATATTGTTGCCCGGCCTTCTGACAGGAGTTACAGCATGAAGCTTGCGTTACTGATGAGCACACTGTGCATCGCCTCGATCGGGGTGGTGGGTTGCTCGAGCAAAGTCGTCGAGCCGGACCAGTATTCCGGTTTTCTCAAGAACTACAGTCAGCTCAGGGAAGCCAAGTCGCCATCGGGCGCTGTGGTAATGCGCTGGATGGACCCCAAGCTTGATATCAACAAATTCACCAGTGTCTACATCGAGCCGACGCAGCTCTACCCCAAACCGCAACCGACGGTGAAAATTCCTCAGACCACACTGAACGGCATCACCAGCTACTACGATCAAGCACTTAAACGCGAAATAGGCAAATCCCTGCCATTGGCCACCGGTCCCGGCCCTGGCGTGATGGTGGTGCGTGCGGCGATCACCTCTGTTACCAGCAAGACCGAAAGCCTCCAGCCTTATGAAGTGATCCCGATCGCCCTGGTAGCGGCGGCAGTCAGTACAGCCAGCGGCATTCGCGACCAGGAAACCAATCTGGCCACCGAAGCGGTATTTCTCGATGGTGGCAACAACAAAGTCGTGGCCCAAGTGGTGCGCAAGGGCATTGGCAAACCGCTGGAAAACTCAGATCAGGTGATGAAGGCCGGTGACGTGAAAAACGTGATCGATGGCTGGGCATCGGATATGCATCAGTCGTATCTGAAACTCAAGTCCAAGTCCAAGTAATGCGGCGGGGCTGAGGGGCTCTTCGCGAGCAAGCCCGCTCCCACATTGATTCTGTTTCGATCACAGATTTTGTGTACACCAGAGATCAAATGTGGGAGCGGGCTTGCTCGCGAAAGCGGTCTCCGGGTACCACTAATTCCCCCCGCAATCCCGATACCGAGCTGCCGAAGGCTGCGATCTTTTGATCTTGCTCTTTCCCAGGGCCGCTAAAACAAGATCAAAAGATCGCAGCCTTCGGCAGCTCCTACGACGCATCAAGCGGCATCAGGTGCATCAGTTTTGCTTCAGTGCTGCTTCACCTGCGCACGCACTCGTTCTTCCTGCTCGCGCAACTGCGGTGTGAACTCGGCCCCGAAGTCTTCGGCCTCGTACACCTGGCGAATCTCGATCTCGGCCTCTGTACCCGGCATCGGGTTGGGGCAGCGCTTGACCCACTCGATCGCTTCCTCTTTCGACTTCACCTGCCACAACCAATAGCCAGCGATCAGCTCCTTGGTTTCAGCGAACGGGCCGTTGATCACCGTACGCTCGTCACCCGAAAAACGTACGCGGGCGCCTTTACTGCTGGGCTGCAGGCCGTCGCAATCGATGAGGATGCCGGCCTTGGCCAGTTCCTCGTTGAAATTGCCCATCGCGGCCATCAGTTCTTCGCTGGGCATCACACCAGCCTCGGAATCCGGGCTGGCTTTCACAATGATCATGAATCGCATGGTTTTGTCTCCGCTGGATGTGAGTGACTCACTGTTTAGTCGAATGGCCATGGGCCAAATCGACAATGCGGCCCAAGGAAAATCACTACAAACCTTCTGCCCCTATCTCCTACGGGGGATAGGTAGGATTTTAGCGTGATGGTAGTCTGCCAATCCCCTGGCCGATGGGATGCCATCATTCATGCCCGTTCTGGAACTCACCACCCTGATCCCCAACCGCACACCCAAGCAAGTACTCGACTTTTGCCTGGAAGGCGTCAACTTCCCGAAGATCTTCCCCGAACGGGTCACGCCGCAGGGTGATATCGACCTGAACAACTTGCGCATCGAAGCCGGTCGCCAGTTTCGCTTTCGGCACTGGATGTTCAACTTGATCCCGTCGAGCTGGACGGTGGTGATCCGCGAGGTGGGAGAGCACCATTTCATCGATGAAATGCTCGAGGGGCCAATGGCTGCCTTTCGTCATGAACATCGGGTGGCGGCGGGTGAGGGCGGTACGCTGTACACCGACCGTGTGACCTATGCGGCCATTGGTGGCGCGCCGTTGGAGTGGCTGGTGGTCAATGCCTACATGCGGCGGATTTTTCAAGCGCGGCATCGCAATATGTTGCGTTTGCTGGGCTGACATCTATCTGTAGGAGCGAGGCTTGCCCGCGAAGGCGGTGTGTCAGGCAACATTGATGCAACTGACAGTCCCTCTTCGCGGGCAAGCCTCGCTCCTACAGAGGGTTGTGTTGTTTGTGAGGTTCGGCAACACAATTTGCTTTGTATTGGGCATAGGTCGCCAGACCATTTCGTGGTTAACTTCGGCCTCGTCAAAATTCTCTACACCAACGTTCAGAAGGACTCCGTTCATGGCTCAAGTCACTCTTAAAGGCAACCCGGTTCAAGTCAACGGCCAATTGCCACAAGCCGGCTCCCAGGCGCCAGCCTTTTCCCTGGTTGCCGGCAATCTGTCGGATGTTTCCCTGAAGGATTTCGCCGGCAAGCGCAAAGTGCTGAACATCTTCCCAAGCATCGACACCCCGACCTGCGCCACTTCGGTTCGCAAGTTCAACGCCCAGGCCAACGACGTCGCCAACACCGTCGTGCTGTGCATCTCCGCTGACCTGCCGTTCGCCCAGGCTCGTTTCTGCGGTGCCGAAGGTCTGGAAAACGTGCAAAACCTGTCGACCCTGCGCGGTGCCGAGTTCATCGAGAACTACGGCGTGGCGATTGCCGATGGCCCACTCAAAGGCCTGACCGCCCGTGCCGTTGTGGTGCTGGACGAAAATGACAAGGTTCTGCACAGCGAACTGGTCAGCGAAATCGGTCAAGAACCGAACTACGACGCAGCGCTCGCCGTTCTGAAATAAGCGAAGTTTTACAATTGTTAACGGCCTGGCCCTGTCCAGGCCGTTTTCATTTGTGCTTCAGTGTCTTAGATAAATCTTCTGTTACGTAAGCCGAAGGTAAATTGCCGGTAAAGGCGCTTTGCTTCAGACCCGCCAGTGCTTATCGTTCAGCCTCATGTAAAAAAGCCCACGCGCCCAATGGTTGATCACTCAATGCAATCTTCCGCTTCCCGTAATCCCCGTCGCTGGCTGTTTGGCCTGCTTGTCCTGTTGGTCATCGCTGGCCTGTGCTGGAAGTTCTGGCCCGCAGGCAGCAGCCCGAAGGAGGGCGCAGGGCAGAAAGCCGTTGCCGGACACACCGGCCGGTCGGGAGGGATGCGTCCGGGGTTCGGCGGGGCGACCGGTCCGGTCCCGGTGCGTGTGGCGCCAGCGGTCAAAGGCGATTTCCCGCTGTATTACAAGGCGCTGGGCACCGTGACCGCGCTGAACACCATCAATGTGCGCAGCCGGGTGGGCGGCGAACTGATCAAGATTTCGTTTGAAGAAGGGCAAATGGTCAAGGCGGGCGACCTGCTGGCCGAGATCGATCCGCGTCCTTACCAGAACGCCTTGCTCCAGGCTGAAGGCACCTTGCTGCAGAATCAGGCACAACTGAAGAATGCCCAAGTCGATGTCGAGCGCTATCGCGGCCTGTACCGCGAAGACAGCATCGCCAAGCAAACCCTGGACACCGCCGAAGCCTTGGTCGGCCAGTACCTGGGCACGGTCAAGACCAATCAGGCGGCGGTCAATGACGCCAAGCTCAATCTGGAATTCACTAAAATTCGCGCGCCGATCGCCGGGCGTGTGGGCTTGCGTCAACTGGACGTCGGTAACCTTGTTGCGGCCAATGACACCACGGCACTGGCGATCATCACCCAGACTCAACCGATCAGCGTTGCCTTCACTCTGCCGGAAAACAGCCTCGACGTCGTGCTGGCCCGCTATCGCACCGGCGCCAAACTGCCCGCCGAAGCCTGGGACCGTGGCGATACCAAATTGCAGGCCACTGGGGTGTTGCAGAGCCTGGACAACCAGATCGACGTCACCACCGGCACCCTGAAATTCAAGGCCCGCTACGAGAATCGCGATCAAGCGCTGTTCCCTAATCAATTCGTCAACGTCCACTTGCTGGCCGACACCCTCAAAGGCGTGGTGCTTGCCCCTTCGGCAGCGATCCAGTTTGGCACCAACGGCACGTTCGTCTATGCCATGGATGGCGACAAGAAGGTCACCATCCGCCCGTTGAAAGTCGGCGCCAGTGACGGTGACAACACGGTGATTACCGAGGGCCTGGCCGCTGGTGATCGGGTGGTGCTGGAAGGCACCGACCGCCTGAAAGAAGGCAGCGAAGTGGAAGTCGTCAACGACAGCAAGGATGTGCCGACCACCCCGACCGAGCACCTGCAAGGCAAATCGGCGGCCGATGCGACTGAACCCGCGACCACCGACAAGGCGAAAAAGGGCGGCGCATGAACATCTCGCGGCTGTTCATCCTTCGCCCGGTCGCCACGACCCTGAGCATGCTGGCCATTATTCTGGCCGGTGTAATCGCTTATCGGCTGCTGCCGGTGTCGGCATTGCCCCAGGTGGATTACCCGACCATTCGCGTCATGACGCTCTATCCCGGCGCCAGCCCGGATGTCATGACCAGCGCCGTGACGGCGCCGCTGGAGCGTCAGTTCGGGCAGATGCCCGGGCTGACCCAGATGGCATCCACCAGTTCCGGCGGCGCCTCGGTGCTGACCCTGCGGTTCAGCCTCGACATCAACATGGACGTCGCCGAGCAGCAGGTGCAGGCCGCGATCAACGCCGCGACCAACTTGCTGCCCAAGGATTTGCCGGCACCGCCGGTGTACAACAAGGTCAACCCGGCGGACACCCCGGTGCTGACGCTGGCCATCACCTCCAAAACGATGCTGTTGCCCAAACTCAATGATCTGGTCGACACCCGCATGGCGCAGAAAATTGCCCAGATCAGCGGTGTTGGCATGGTCAGCATTGCCGGTGGCCAGCGTCAGGCGGTGCGGATCAAGGTCAACCCGGAGGCTCTGGCGGCCAACGGCCTGAACCTGTCGGATGTGCGCACCCTGATTGGCGCCTCCAACGTCAATCAGCCCAAGGGCAACTTCGACGGCCCGACCCGGGTGTCGATGCTCGACGCCAACGACCAACTGACGTCACCCAAGGACTACGCCAACCTGATCCTCGCCTACAGCAACGGCGCGCCGTTGCGGCTCAAGGATGTGGCAGAAATTGTCGATGGAGCCGAGAACGAGCGTCTGGCGGCATGGGCCAATGAAAACCAGGCCGTGCTGCTGAACATCCAGCGCCAGCCCGGCGCCAACGTGATCGAAGTGGTCGACCGAATCAAGGCCTTGCTGCCGAGCATCACCGACAACCTGCCGGCCGGCCTTGAAGTCACCGTGTTGACCGACCGTACCCAGACCATCCGCGCCTCGGTCACCGACGTGCAACATGAACTGCTGATCGCCATCGCGCTGGTGGTGATGGTCACGTTCCTGTTCCTGAGGCGGGCCAGCGCCACGATCATTCCATCGGTGGCCGTGCCGCTGTCGTTGATCGGCACCTTCGGCGTGATGTACCTCGCAGGCTTTTCGGTCAATAACCTGACCCTGATGGCGCTGACCATCGCCACCGGTTTCGTGGTGGACGATGCGATCGTGATGCTGGAGAACATTTCCCGCTTCATCGAGGAGGGTGACAGCCCACTGCAAGCCGCGCTCAAGGGTGCCAAACAGATCGGCTTCACCCTGATTTCCCTGACCCTGTCGCTGATCGCGGTACTGATTCCGCTGCTGTTCATGGCCGACGTGGTGGGGCGCTTGTTCCGCGAGTTCGCGATCACGTTGGCAGTGGCGATTCTGATTTCACTCGTGGTGTCCCTGACCCTGACGCCAATGATGTGCGCGCGGCTGCTCAAGCGTGAGCCCAAGGAAGCAGAACAGGGCCGGTTCTACCGCTCCAGTGGCGCCGCAATTGATTGGATGATCGCGGCTTACGGGCGCAAGTTAAAGTGGGTTCTCAAGCACCAACCGCTGACACTGATGGTGGCCATCGGCACGCTGGCGTTGACCGTGTTCCTGTACATGGTGGTGCCCAAGGGCTTCTTCCCGGTGCAGGACACCGGGGTGATCCAGGGTATTTCCGAGGCGCCGCAGTCGATTTCCTTCGCGGCGATGAGCGAGCGTCAGCAGGAACTGGCCAAGGTGATCCTGGCCGATCCGGCGGTCGAGAGCCTGTCGTCCTACATCGGGGTCGATGGCGACAACTCGACGCTGAACAGTGGCCGGCTGCTGATCAACCTCAAATCTCACAGCAATCGCGACCTGAGTGCCACCGAAGTGATTGCGCGTCTGCAACCGGAACTGGACAAGCTGATCGGCATTCGCCTGTTCATGCAGCCGGTGCAGGACCTGACCATCGAAGATCGGGTCAGCCGCACGCAGTACCAGTTCAGCATGTCGTCGCCGGATTCCGAGTTGCTCAGCCTGTGGAGCGGGCGTCTGGTGGAAGCCCTGGCCCAACGGCCGGAGCTGACCGACGTCGCCAGCGATTTGCAGGACAAGGGCTTGCAGGTGTATCTGGTGATCGACCGTGATGCGGCATCGCGGGTCGGCGTATCGGTGTCGAACATCACCGACGCGCTGTACGACGCCTTCGGTCAGCGGCAGATTTCCACCATTTACACCCAGGCCAGCCAATACCGCGTGGTGTTGCAGTCGCAGTCCGGCGAGAAAATCGGCCCGGATGCGCTGAACCAGATTCACGTCAAGACCACCGATGGCGGTCAGGTACGCCTGTCCAGCCTGGCGCATGTCGAGGAACGTCAGGCGCAACTGGCGATCACTCACATCGGCCAGTTCCCGGCGGTGATGATGTCCTTCAACCTGGCACCGGGCGTGGCACTGGGGCATGCGGTGGAGATCATCGATCAGGTGCAGAAAGACATCGGCATGCCGATTGGCGTGCAGACCCAGTTCCAGGGCGCGGCCGAAGCGTTCCAGGCGTCGCTGTCGAGTACCTTGCTGCTGATTCTGGCGGCGGTGGTGACCATGTACATCGTGCTTGGCGTGCTCTACGAGAGCTACATTCACCCGATCACCATTCTCTCGACCTTGCCCTCGGCGGCGGTCGGCGCCTTGCTGGCGTTGCTGTTGAGCGGCAATGACCTGGGGATGATCGCGATCATCGGCATCATCCTGCTGATCGGTATCGTGAAAAAGAACGCGATCATGATGATCGACTTCGCCCTCGAGGCGGAACGCAATCAGGGCATGGACCCGGAAACGGCGATCTATCAGGCCGCGCTTCTGCGCTTCCGGCCGATTCTGATGACCACCCTGGCAGCATTGTTCGGTGCGGTGCCATTGATGCTGGCCACCGGTTCCGGCGCGGAACTGCGCCAGCCTTTGGGTCTGGTGATGGTCGGTGGCTTGCTGGTGAGTCAGGTGCTGACGCTGTTTACCACGCCTGTCATCTACTTGTACTTCGATCGCCTCGGGCGGCGCTGGGGAAGTAAGTCCGAGTCTGTGGAACCGGTAGAACAGCCATGAACCTGTCCGGACCTTTTATCAAGCGCCCGGTCGCAACGATGTTGTTGAGCCTGGCGATCATGCTGCTGGGCGGCGTGAGCTTCGGCCTGTTGCCGGTATCGCCGCTGCCGCAGATGGACTTCCCGGTGATCGTGGTCCAGGCGAGCCTGCCCGGTGCGAGCCCGGAGGTCATGGCTTCGACCGTGGCCACGCCGCTTGAACGCTCATTCGGCGCCATCGCCGGGGTCAACACCATGAGCAGTCGTTCCAGCCAGGGTTCGACGCGAGTGATTCTGCAATTTGACCTGGACCGCGACATCAACGGCGCGGCGCGGGAAGTGCAGGCGGCGATCAACGCCTCGCGCAACCTGCTGCCGAGCGGGATGCGCAGCATGCCGACCTATAAGAAGGTCAACCCGTCCCAGGCGCCGATCATGGTGCTGTCGCTGACCTCGGATGTGCTGGAAAAAGGCCAACTCTACGACCTCGCCTCGACGATCCTGTCCCAGAGCCTGTCCCAGGTGCAGGGCGTGGGGGAAGTGCAGATCGGTGGCAGTTCGCTGCCGGCGGTGCGCATCGAACTCGAACCCCAGGCACTGAACCAATACGGCGTGGCGCTGGACGACGTGCGCAACACCATCGCCAACGCCAACGTGCGCCGGCCCAAGGGCTCGGTCGAAGACAGCCAGCGGCTGTGGCAGGTGCAGGCCAACGATCAGCTGGAAAAGGCCAAGGATTACGAGTCGCTGATCATTCACTACGCGGACGGCGCGGCCCTGCGCCTGAAAGATGTGGCCAAGGTCAGCGACGGCGTCGAGGACCGCTACAATAGCGGGTTCTTCAACGACGACGCGGCGGTGTTGCTGGTGATCAACCGCCAGGCTGGCGCCAACATCATCGAGACGGTCAGCGAGATCAAGGCGCAATTGCCGGCGCTGCAGGCTGTGCTGCCAGCCAGCGTCAAGCTGAACCTGGCGATGGACCGTTCGCCGGTGATCAAGGCCACCCTGCATGAAGCGGAAATGACCCTGCTGATTGCCGTGGCGCTGGTGATTCTGGTGGTGTTCCTGTTCCTCGGTAACTTGCGTGCCTCGCTGATTCCGACCCTGGCGGTGCCGGTGTCGCTGGTGGGCACATTTGCGGTGATGTACCTCTACGGGTTCTCCCTGAACAACCTGTCGTTGATGGCGCTGATCCTGGCCACCGGGCTGGTGGTGGACGACGCCATCGTGGTGCTGGAGAACATTTCCCGGCACATCGACAAGGACGTGCCGCCGATGAAGGCCGCCTACCTCGGGGCCCAGGAAGTCGGCTTCACGCTGCTGTCGATGAACGTCTCGCTAGTGGCGGTGTTCCTGTCGATCCTGTTCATGGGCGGGATCATCGAAAGCCTGTTCCGCGAGTTTTCCATCACCCTCGCGGCGGCCATTGTGGTGTCGTTGCTGGTGTCGCTGACGCTGACGCCGATGCTCTGCGCGCGCTGGCTCAAGCCGCACACGCCGGGGCAGGAAAACCGCCTGCAGCGCTGGAGCCAGCGGACCAACGAGTGGATGGTCGGCAAATACGCCACCAGCCTTGACTGGGTATTGCGTCACCGTCGGCTGACACTGCTCAGCCTGCTCGTGACGATTGGCGTGAACATCGCGCTGTATGTCGTTGTTCCTAAAACCTTCTTGCCTCAGCAAGACACCGGCCAGTTGATCGGTTTCGTGCGTGGCGATGACGGGCTGTCGTTCAGCGTGATGCAGCCGAAGATGGAAATCTTCCGCCGCGCCGTGCTCAAGGACGAGGCGGTGCAAAGTGTCGCCGGGTTCATCGGTGGCAGCAACGGCACCAACAACGCCTTCATGCTGGTGCGGCTCAAGCCGATCAAGGAACGCAACCTGTCCGCGCAGAAAGTCATCGAACGCCTGCGCAAGGAAATGCCCAAAGTGCCGGGTGCGCAATTGATGCTGATGGCAGATCAGGACCTGCAATTTGGCGGCGGCCGCGAGCAAACCTCCTCGCAATATTCCTACATCCTGCAAAGCGGCGATCTCGGCGCGTTGCGCGAGTGGTATCCGAAAGTCGTCACCGCCCTCAAGGCGCTGCCGGAACTGACGGCAATCGACGCACGCGAAGGCCGTGGCGCCCAGCAAGTGACCCTGATCGTCGATCGCGATCAGGCCAAGCGTCTGGGCGTGGACATGGACATGGTCACTTCGGTGTTGAACAACGCCTACAGCCAGCGGCAGATTTCGACGATCTACGACAGCCTCAACCAGTATCAGGTGGTGATGGAGGTCAACCCGAAATACGCCCAGGACCCGATCACGCTCAAGCAGGTGCAGGTGATCACAGCCGATGGTGCGCGGATTCCGTTGTCCACCATCGCGCACTATGAAAACAGCCTGGAAGACGACCGGGTCAGCCACGAAGGCCAGTTCGCTTCGGAAAGTATCGCGTTCGACATGGCCGAAGGCGTGACGGTGGAGCAGGGCTCGGCGGCGATTGAGCGGGCGATTGCCAAGGTTGGTTTGCCGGAAGACGTCATCGCGAAAATGGCCGGCACCGCCGATGCGTTCGCCGCGACCCAGAAGAGCCAGCCGTGGATGATTCTCGGCGCGCTGGTGGCGGTATATCTGGTGTTGGGCGTGCTGTATGAAAGCTACATCCACCCGCTGACCATTCTCTCGACCTTGCCGTCGGCCGGGGTCGGAGCGTTGCTGTCGATCTATGTGCTGGGCGGCGAGTTCAGCCTGATCTCCTTGCTCGGGCTGTTCCTGCTGATTGGCGTGGTGAAGAAGAACGCGATTCTGATGATCGATCTGGCACTGCAACTGGAACGGCATCAAGGCATGGAGCCGCTGGAATCGATCCGCAGCGCTTGTCTGCAACGGCTGCGACCGATTCTGATGACCACCCTGGCGGCAATTCTTGGCGCCTTGCCGTTGTTGCTGAGCCGTGCCGAAGGGGCTGAAATGCGTCAGCCGCTGGGCCTGACCATCATCGGCGGGCTGGTCTTCAGCCAGGTGCTGACGCTTTACACCACCCCGGTGGTTTACCTCTATCTCGACAATCTGCGCCATCGGTTTAACCGCTGGCGTGGGGTGCGTACCGATGCTGCTCTGGAAACTCCGCTATGACTGACCGTTCGCTTATCAACCTGGCTGCACCGCTGATCACGGCCCGAGGTTCGCGTTTGCTGAGCCTGTCGCTGTGCGTGGCGATGCTCAGTGCCTGCGCCATCGGCCCGGATTACCAGCGCCCGCAAGCCGCCGCGCCGGCACAGTACAAGGAAGCGGCTGGCTGGCGTCAGGCCAATCCCAGCGATTCTCTGGCCCGTGGTGCCTGGTGGGAGCTGTATGGCGATCAGCAGCTCAACGGCCTGATCGAAAAACTCAACAGCGCCAACCAGACTGTCGCTCAGTCCGAAGCCCAGTACCGCCAGGCCCAGGCATTGGTGCGCAGCGCCCGGGGGGCGTTTTTCCCGACGGTGGACCTGACCGTGGGGAAAACCCGTTCCAGCCAGGGCACCGGTAGCAGCAGTTCGAGCCTGAGCAGTTCTTCCAGCGGTATTCGCGACACCTACACCGCGCAGGCCGGGGTCAGTTGGGAAGCGGACGTCTGGGGCAAATTGCGCCGAGGCCTGGAAGCTGACACCGCCAACGCCGAGGCGAGTTTTGCCGACCTGGCGGCGATGCGCCTGAGCCAACAATCGGAGCTGGTGCAGAACTACCTGCAACTGCGGGTTATCGACGAACAGAAACGCCTGCTGGAAGCGACGGTCGAGGCTTATCAGCGCTCGCTGACCATGACCGAAAACCAGTACCGCGCCGGTGTCTCCGGCAAGGACGCAGTGGCCCAGGCCACCACTCAGCTCAAAAGCACTCAGGCAGAGATGGTCGACCTGATCTGGCAGCGCGCGCAGTTCGAGAACGCCATCGCTGTACTGATTGGCCTGCCGCCGGCCGAGTTCAGGCTGGCTGAAACCAAAGATATCCCGGCATTGCCGCAGGTGCCGCTGAGCCTGCCTTCGCAGTTGCTGGAACGCCGCCCGGACATCGCCTCCGCCGAGCGCTCGGTGATGGCCGCCAACGCCAATATCGGCGTGGCCAAAGCCGCCTACTACCCAGACCTGACCCTGAGCCTGAACGGCGGTTATAGCAGCAGCACCTCTAACAACTGGATCAGCGTGCCGAACCGCTTCTGGTCAGTCGGCCCGCAACTGGCCATGACCCTGTTCGACGGTGGGCAGCGCTCGGCGGAAGTCGATCGCAGCGAAGCGGCCTATGACGAAACCGTCGCTAAATACCGTCAGACCGTGCTCGACGGCTTCCGTGAAGTGGAAAACTATCTGGTGCAGCTCAAGGTGCTGGAAGACGAAGCCAAGGTGCGTCAGCAAGCCCTGGAGGCGGCGCGCGAGTCCTTGCGTTTGACCCGCAATCAATACCGGGCCGGGTTGATTGCCTATCTGGATGTGGTGGTGGTTCAGGCCACGGCATTGAGCAATGAGCGCAACGTGCTGAGCTTGCTGCAGAGCCGCTTGATCGCCAGCGTGCAATTGATCGCCGCACTGGGCGGCGGGTGGGACGGGCAAGCTCAGGTGAGCGACAAGCAATAACACAAGTCAATAAAACCGAGCGAAGAAGATCCTGTAGGAGCGAGGCTTGCCCGCGAAGAATGCGCCGCGGTTTTTCAGGTATTACGCGTCATCGTTCTTCGCGGGCAAGCCTCGCTCCTACAGGTCACGTGCCTTGAGTTACCGTCACCTTGATGGCCTTTTGATGACTTTGTGAGTGCGTTCGTCCGCGGAATCAGTACAATCGCCGACTTTGCTCCCCGAGAATGAATGCACCACGGCGGGGGCGGTCGCGAGAAGTCCCATGCTCATTGGTAGTTATTCCCTTACGCTGGTTTTCATATCGCTTTGTGTGGCGATACTTGCCTCTTATACCGCGCTCGACCTCACCGGCCGCATCGCCACGGCCACAGGCCGGGCGGTGCATCTGTGGACGGCGGGCGGCGCTTTTGCAATGGGGGTTGGCGTGTGGTCGATGCATTTCATCGGCATGCTCGCATTCACATTGCCGATCGACCTGGGCTATGACGTTTCCCTTACCGCGCTGTCCCTATTGATTGCGGTCCTGTCCTGCGGTTTTGCTCTGTGGCTGGTCAGCCAGCCACAACTGCCGGCCTGGCAACTGGCGTTCGGTGCGCTGGTGATGGGGGCTGGTATCAGTGCGATGCATTACACCGGCATGGCCGCCATGCGCATGCAGCCGGGTATCGATTACGACCCTGCACTGTTTAGCGCCTCATTGCTGATCGCCGTCGTCGCGTCGGGCGCGGCATTGTGGATCGCTTTCCGCCTGCGTCGGCACGCGCCCTATGTTCGCCTGATCCGCGGCGGTGCTGCGGTGATCATGGGCATCGCCATCGTCGGCATGCACTACACCGGCATGGCCGCGGCACGCTTTGCCGACGGCAGTTTCTGTGGCGCGGCGGCCGATGGCCTGAACGGCGAGGGCCTGGACAATCTTGTTCTGATCACCACCCTTGCCGTATTGAGCATTGCCTTGCTGACCTCGATCCTCGATGCACGCCTGGAGGCTCGCACCGCGGATCTGGCTCACTCGCTGACCGAGGCCAATCGCGAACTCACCCAATTGGCGCTGCACGACACCCTGACCGGGCTGCCAAACCGTGTGTTGCTGGCCGACCGTATCGATCAGGCGATGTCGAGGGTGCAGGAGCAGGGTGGCTGTTTTGCGTTGATGTTCATTGATCTGGATGGTTTCAAACCGGTCAACGATGCTTTTGGACACCACATGGGCGACCAGTTGCTGCGTGAGGTCGGCCTGCGCTTGCGTGAAGATTTGCGTAGCCAGGACACCCTGGCGCGGATCGGCGGCGATGAGTTTGTGTTGCTGGTGCAACTCGCCGAGCCCAATGACGCGCTGAACCTGGCGGCGCGACAGGTGGGGCTGATCGCGCGCTCGTTCCGGGTCGCGGAACATGACTTGCAGATTTCCGCCAGCGTCGGCATCGCGCTCTATCCGGGCAACGGTCAGACCGCCGAGGAGTTGCTGATGAACGCCGACGCGGCGATGTACCACGCCAAGGGCGCCGGGAAAAACGGCCACAGCTTCTTCGACGCCTCGATGAACAGCAACGCGCGCAAACAGCTGCAATTGCTGCAGGACTTGCGCAACGCCCTGGATCAGCAGCAATTCAGCCTCTATTACCAGCCCAAGTTCGACGCCGGCCATGGCCGACCGGTGGGTGCCGAGGCGTTGCTGCGCTGGGAACACCCGACCCAGGGCATGCTTCAGCCGGACAGCTTCATCGATCTTGCGGAGAAGACCGGGCTGATCATTCCGATCGGCGAGTGGGTGCTCAATGAAGCCTGCCGTCAGATGCGCGAGTGGTACGTGCTCGGTTACACCGACTGGCGCATCGCAGTGAACCTCTCGGCCTTGCAGTTCTGCCACGCCGGGTTGGTCCAGAGCGTCGCCAAGGCCCTGGCCACTCATCATTTGCCGGCCAACAGCCTGACCCTGGAAATCACCGAAACCACCGCCATGAGCGATGCCGACGCGAGCATGACGGTGCTGCAGGAACTCTCGGAGATGGGCGTCGACCTGTCTATCGATGACTTTGGTACCGGCTATTCGAGCTTGATGTACCTCAAGCGCCTGCCGGCCAATGAATTGAAGATCGACCGGGGTTTCGTCCGCGATCTGGAACACGACAGCGACGACGCGGCCATCGTCTCGGCCATCGTCGCCCTCGGCCAGGCCCTGGGCTTGCGGATTGTCGCCGAAGGGGTTGAAACCGGTGTCCAGCAAGACTTCCTGACCCAGTTGGGCTGCGACTCGCTGCAGGGTTACCTGCTGGGGCATCCGCTGCCGGCCGATCGCTTCATGGCCGATATTCACCGAGGGGAGCAATTGGCGGCTGGCTGAGGGACCGCGTTATCGTTCTTCGCGGGCAAGCCTCGCTCCTACAGATCACCATCAATCCGTAGGAGCGAGGCTTGCCCGCGAAGGCGTCTGAACAGCCGCCACACAACCCATGCAAAACCGCGCAATGGCGGTTATTCTTGGCCCCGACTGCTTACGCTTGAAACGGGGGAATGCCAGCATGGACAAAGTCATCGTCATCACCGGCGGCAGCCGCGGAATTGGCGCCGCCACGGCCCTGTTGGCCGCAGAGCAGGGCTATCGGATCTGTATCAACTATCAGTCCGACGAACAGGCGGCGCACAGTGTGCTGGAACAAGTCCGCGCACTCGGCGCCCAAGCCATTGCGGTACGCGCCGATGTCAGCATCGAAGACGAGGTGATCGGCCTGTTCCACCGTGTAGACACTGAACTCGGTCGGGTCACGGCGCTGGTGAACAACGCCGGCACTGTCGGGCAAAAGTCGCGGATCGACGAAATGTCCGAATTCCGTATTCTGAAAATCCTCAAGACCAACGTCCTGGCGCCGATCCTCTGCGCCAAACACGCGATCCTGCGCATGTCACCCAAACATGGCGGGCAGGGCGGCAGCATCGTTAACGTGTCGTCGGTCGCTGCCCGCTTGGGCGCCCCCAGCGAATATGTCGACTACGCAGCGTCCAAAGGCGCGCTGGACACCTTCACCATCGGTCTGTCCAAGGAAGTGGCGGGCGAGGGGATTCGCGTCAACGCCGTGCGGCCGGGTTACATCTACACCGATTTCCATGCACTGAGCGGCGATCCGGACCGGGTCAGCAAGCTGGAGTCGGCAATCCCGATGGCCCGGGGTGGGCGGCCGGATGAAGTGGCGGAGGCGATTGTGTGGTTGTTGTCGGATAAGGCTTCTTATGCGACCGGGACGTTCGTCGATCTGGGTGGTGGGCGTTAATCCTCAGGATTTGCTTTGTCTGTTCTGGCCTCTTCGCGATGTAGAAACGGATACATCCTTTACAATCGAGACCGGGGACATCCTTTACGTTTTTGTGGGTTTGAAAGGCGGTTTTCACCGCTTTTCAAACGACC